>NZ_CALPCM010000046.1:0-17849 GCF_943193015.1 Hominisplanchenecus murintestinalis | reverse complement strand
ATTTCCTCGTCCGTGGGGATGTCCACAATCCCGACATAGGAATAGTAGATGTCGATTTGCTGTGTCCGTTTCCCGTCTTTTTTCTCACGCTCATGGACTACGATTTTATCCACAAATGCGTTTAGAATTTCGGGCATTATTTCGTCGATGCGGGTGTATTTCTTGGTGACTGCTATCAGCTTGGCGACATTGGTCGCTTCCGTGTCGGCTTCGCTGACCTCGGCTGTCAAGGTTTCGATTTCCTGCTTTAGCTGTTCCTGCTCGGCTTCATATCCGTCTGATAGCTTGTAAAAGCGTTCGTCATTCAGCTTTCCGTTGACATTATCCTCATAGATTTTACGGAACAGGCGGTCAAGCTCCTTTATCCGCTTTTCGTCCTTTTCTATCTGTTTCTGCTTTGCGGATAACTCGTATCGGCGTTCTGCAAGGGTGGCGTCAATCTGCTGTCGGATAAACACACGCTCAAACTGCTGTAAATAGGACAGGAACTGCTGAAGCTGTTTCAGCACTAACTGTTTTAATGCGTCCTCTCGGATATAGTGCTGCGTACATTCCTTTGCCCTGCTTGTCCGTTTATACATGGAACAGCGGAAATGCGTATTCCCGTTGGCTGTGGCTAAACTTAATTTCGCCCCGCAGTCGGCACAATAGAGCAGCCCCGAGAAGATACTTGTCGTTCCGTTTTTGGTCGGTCTGCGTTTGTTTGCCCGTATCATCTGAACTTTTTCCCACATATCCCTGTCAATGATGGGGGTATGGGCGTCCTCGATATACGTCCGCCTGTCCTTTGCGGTTGGGATGCGTTTCCTGCTCTTAAAGCCTAAACGGGTGGATTTAAAGCTTTCCGTTATGCCGATATATGCCACATTTTCCAGAATGGATGCAATCACGGACGTTTCCCAGTTATAGGGATGTTCCGATTTTTTTGCAACGCCGATTCCCTTTGACACCTTATAGGCTGACGGGGTAAGCACCTTGTCCTCCCAGAGGGCTGTGGCAATGGCTGACACGCCTTTCCCCTGCAAACAGAGTGAGAATATCCTGCGGACGACTGCCGCCGCTTCCTCGTCTACGAGCCAACGGGTCTTGTCATCTGGATTACGCAAATACCCGTAGGGTGGTGCACCCAAATGCTCGCCTGCAAGCCCTTTCGCTTTCTTGACTTCCTTTACCTTTTTGCTCGTGCTTTTGGGATACCATTCGTTGAAAAGGTTGGTAAAGGCGGCAAATTCGTTGCTCTCAAGGCTGCCCGTGTCCACGTTGTCCATGATGGCGATGAACCTCACGCCCGCTTCGGGGTAGATGATTTCGGAGTAAGAGCCGACCTCGATATAGTTCCTGCCGAAGCGTGATAAGTCTTTGACAATGACAGTCTTTACAAGCCCTTTTTTAATGTCCGCCGACATTTCCTTAAAGCTTGGGCGGTCAAAATTCGTACCCGTATAGCCGTCGTCCACATAGAATTTCGGGTTAGGGAAACCGTGTTCTTTCGCATATTTCATCAGATATTCTTTCTGGTTTACAATGCTGTTGCTTTCGCCTTCCCGCCCATCGTCTTGGCTTAACCTACAATATAATGCCGTAAAATCTTCCTGCTGTCTTTTCATAAAGCTCTCCTTTCTGACAGCAGACACGGTATTGTGAAGTGTAGGTACAGTGTACCACATCTGTCCTCAAACTTCAACGCTTTAAAGCGATAATTTTTCCGCTGCCTGTTATTCCCCGTCGTTATCACCCCAATTCTCATTATCATAAAATCCATATCCCTGTGCGCCACGCCGAAAAATATCCGTAAGCATTACAAGCAAATCCCGCCCGTCTTTTCGGAAATGGGCGTTGACGGTGTATTCCGTACCGCCGATTTTCTCGGTGAAGCTCATCGGCTCTGGGATGCGGACAAGGGGCGTGACGTTCTGGACAGGCGGCAGAGGGGGATATATTTTGTCGGGATTTACCATAGGGACATCTTTGTATTCCTCCATAATCGCCTGTATTTCTTCCTCGGACAGTCTGCTCATCGCAATGATTCCTCCCTCCTGCGGTCTGTTTTAACTGGCTGTTTCTGTCGGTTTGACCGTTGGTTTTCTATCGTGTCGTGGATTTGGTCTAAGCATTCGTCAATGTGTGCGGAGCGTTTCTCAATCCCGTCTGCATATTTCAGCCGCTTTCTAAGTTCCGTTATCTGCCATGTCACGCCCTGCTTTTCTTCCCGAAGTTTTTCTTTTTCGGCTGGTGTGGCACGGCGTACCTTATTCCGCAAGTGCTGGCGGTAGTCAATCAGTTTATTCATTTCACTCTGGTTTTGCTCCCTGTCGGCGTGTAAATCGGAGAGGGTAGAGATGCCCTGCTTTGACATATACCTTACCTGTGCGGTAATCTCGTCCAGTTTCCGAAGCTCCTCTTTCATCAGCGGGCTTGTCGGCTTGTAGTTTGTGCCTTTGGGGAATATCCCTAACTGATAGCACCAGTAGTAATATAACGCTAAGATTCCTGTGGTTTTTTGATGCGGTTTCCATGCGTTTTTATACTGCTCTGGCATATGCGGGGAATAGGAAATCCTTGCTTTGTAGTTTCCATATTGGGAAGCCCCGCCTAAACATGACCGTATGAAATCGGGAGTCAACCGCTCGTCAAGCGTGTCTAACCTTGTGAAATGCTTATACTGTGGCAGCTTCATTTTCCAATGGCTGCCAGAAAAATCAACCTCATATCCCTTGTCGGTGAGGTATTTCATCATGTGCTGTAAATCCCTGCTCCCGTTGATTGCCTCCTTTAAATCCTCCCGATAGACGTTGTACCGTGTCGGCTTTCCGCTTTTTTCGTCCAGATACAGCGGTCTTGACGGGGCTTTCTTCGGATGCTCTATGACTGACAATCCGTACTCAAAACACAATCGGTCGGACACTTCCCTTAACCGTTTCTGCTCCGATTTTGAGTAATTGTATTTGCTCCCATCCAGATAAGAAACGGAGTTGAAGCAGAAATGGTTGTGCAGATGCCCTTTGTCAAGGTGGGTGGCAACGATTATCTGGTACTTGCTGCCCCACATTTCCCTTGCTAATTTCAATCCGATTTCATGGCATTGTTCGGGCGTTACCTCGTCTGGCTTGAAGCTCTGATAGCCATGCCAAGCGATATATCCGCCTGTCTTTTGGTACTGTTTCTTCGTCAAAATCATCTGCTGTAAGGCGGTTTCTTTCAGACAGTTGACTGCGGAAACATACTCGCCCTCATTCGTTTTTGACGGATTCTTTACATAGGAAAACACGTCAAAGAAGTCCTGCATTTCTTCACTCGGCACAGTCTTTTCTGGATTTTCTATATAGTCAATCACGTCTTTTATGCTCCCTTTGACATGCCATAGGCTTGTTACCGCCATATCAGACCGCCCCCTGTTCCATCAATTCTTCTACGTTAAATCGTTGTGGGAGAGTTGTTTTCTGCTGCAATTCTAAGATAAAATCCTCAATCTCTTTACAGATTTCGGCAGCGATTGGATAGTATGGAACACACTTTTTGAAACCGTCATGCACTTCATAGAGCTTGTTTAACAGTTCCCAAAACTCGGTTTTGGGCTGTGGCTGCGGGGCGTTTCCCTTGCATAACTGGCGCATAAATTCGGCGGCGGACAGACTGCAAGCGGCGGCACACTGCTTTAATTTTTCATGTTCTTCTTCGTTCAATCGGACGGTAATCGGGACATTCCGCATATCCTTTTCTGATTTTTTTCTGCTCATTTTCCTCAATCCTCCAGTCTTATTTTTCTTTCTTCGGGGTAAACAGGGGCTGTCCCCTGAGTGAACTCCACACGCCTTTAGGCTGTGGATTGGATTGTGGCTGACACAATCCGATGCTCGCTATCTCTGTGGACAACGCCACAGAGCATTTTTCCTGTGCAGCGGCATTCTTCCATACCTGTCTTACCCTCCGAAAAGAAAATCCTATGTCCCTGCACCTCCGTTCTGGATTCGTTTTTTCTTGACTTTTGGATAAATGAAAAAGCCGCTACACCGCACCGCGAATGACAGGAGTGTTTTCTCCTGCTCGGATTCGCAATGCTATGTAACGGCTTTGGGATTCAAAACTATGCTGCCATACACCAGCCGAAAAGGACGACTTACGTTCGGCGGCAGTCAGCCTTATCCATTGGCTGACATTTCATTCTTCCATCTATGTGCTATTTAATTTTCAATCTTCCAATTCCCTCACGGGTATTTTAGAATATCATAGCGGCTGCATCCATGTCAAGATTTTAGGCAAACTTTTTAGTATTCCCTGTGGACGGGAATTTTATTCACCTATTTTGAAAATTGGGCAAGGGAAATTTATCCCTCACCCAATAGTCCATAAGAAAACAGAAAATATTAGATGATTATAAAATCTTACGCAGCTTTTTCCGCAAGTGGTCTAATCTTGCATAGATAGCACCCGTTGTCAATCCAACAAGCGGGGCAATTTCCTTTGTGGAATAGCCCTGCATTTTCAACAGGATAATTTGCAGGGTACGCCTGTCCACCGTAAGCAATGCCCGATACAGAGTTTCGTCCTCAATCTCGTTCAGTAAATCAGCGACAGTCTTTAGCTCGGTATTCTGTTCCCTGTCTGCCATCCCCTCAAGGTATTCTCCAAAGTTGCTTGTCCAATGATAAAACCGTCTGTTAGAATTGAAGTCTGCCCTGTCGTCTATGCGGATTTGTTCGATGATGGTTTCATCGACTCCGTGTTCTCTCAATATTTTTTCCTCGGCTTCTTTCCAGATAAGCCATTTCCTGTTCTCCCGTCCGTTGTTGTATGCCATTCTTTTTTCCTCCAATCTGAAATTTTTAAAAATGTTAAAATTCAGATTGGAAAGGCGGCGAACGGCATCCAATAGCAGAAACAGCCCTGTGGCATAATCTGATAAAAAACGACAAAAGAAAAACCGCAAAGGCACGGTGACCTCTACGGTTATAGGGGATATATATTCTGTTAAGTGGAGATTCTACTTCTAGTTTCATGGTGAGAAGTAGCGTTACATGGGCAGGGATTTTTTTAACTGGCTTCCTGCCATTTCCCGATATGCTATGTATAAACCAACTCTGCGTTGCATGAGCAGATAAATAACTACCCGAAAAAAGAACATAAAAAAATCCCTCCAAACTTTAAAACAGGTCTGGAGAGTGTCTGTTAGGTCTTTTGGGTATAGCAAAATCGCCCACCATACACCGTTTTTTTATATGGTGGACGTTCGCCTTAAAACCTTATGAAATGAAACAGAGCCAACAAACTGTGATTTTATTTCACAAGTTCATCGGCTCTGCGTCTGTGCGTCTGGCTCTGTGATGACTGAAACATTTTGTTTTTCTACATTGATTAGCGTTTCCCGTCTGCATTTTGGGCAAAATAATGGAAACATCTTAAACTCTGTGTCTGGTCGTATTTTTATCCGTGTCTTGCTATTGCAGACAGGGCATAACAACCATTCCATCCTTTTGCGCTCGCTATTATTTGTCATTTGGTTTATGGCTGCCTTCCTTTCGCAGTATAATACTGCTGACAATTCCCAAGCCACCCAATGCTGTGCACCATTTTGAAGAAAAAACCGCCCCTGCCGCAATTAAGCCAGCCCCTGCAATTAAGTTGCATACTGCAGCAAATTTTACCGCTTTTTTGCCAGGGTTTGGGAGCCTAACCGAAATGCCCAACACTTCATTTAATTTCCCACAAACTTGATTTACTTCTTTAATCATTCTCTGTCCTCCTAAAATATCAGCTGTATGCCATGATTTACAATGAGCAATGCCCCTACGCATATCACAATCCATGCGAGTGTGGATTTTTTTCCTTTCCTTTTGCTCAGTAACAAAAATACTGCTCCTGCCACAACCAGACAGATACCAACAATCAATGATACGATTGATATCATCTGCATGGCTTCTGCGTTAGGAACAGGTATAAAATTCGGAATTGGAAAATCCATACTTTCGCCCCCTTTCTTTTAATTGTTCAAATCAGATGCAACCATCCTGTGAAGTGCCATTGCTGAAAAAGCAATCCCAATAATGCCCAAAATTGTTGCGGCAACAGGCATTGACAGCAGCCCTGCATGGCAGCCCTGTGAATTGGATGCAATGACAACAATGACTATGGATGAAACAACCGTTGCAATCGTTGATTTCTTTATCATCCCAACATATAATGGGAAAAGCCCTAACATAATAGCTGAAATGGCTGTGACAGCCTGCACCCATATATCCCCCAAGCTGAATGTGACAAACACAAAATATTTGCTTGCAAGAAGAATACAGGCATATTGGAAGATATATGACACCGTGTGGAACAGGAGCATAATGCCGCAGACCAATAGGAGCTTTGCCAACATCAGCTTTGTTCGGTTTACTGGATAAGTATAAAGCAGGCTTATAGTCCTGTTCCTATATTCCTCAATTATAAATACGCAAAGAAAAACCGCTTCCCATACAATCAATGTTGCCCTTACAAGCATCAGTGCCAATGAAACAGTATCTAACTGGGCTGGGGGCAAGCCATTGAATGCAGGCATATTTCCGTTTTGGGTTAAAAGGCTGGACGTGAATGCACTCAGTAAAAAAATGATAATGTTAGCCGCAGCCAGCCCAAACATATGCGGCTTTAAAAGCACTTTCCTAATTTCCAGAGAAATAAGGTTCTTCACCTTTTCCACCTCCTCCCAGCAAATCCAGATAATAATCTTCAAGCCCTATCCCCTTTTTGCATATTTCATCCATAGAAATTTCCCCAAGCATAGCACCGTGGTCAATCATGCCAATGGTATCTGCGATTTTAGATAGTTCGTCAAGGATATGGCTTGATATCAAAATGCTTGTGCCATGCTCTTTATTGATTCGCAATAACAGTTCCCGAATATGTATGATTCCCTGCGGGTCTAAACCATTGATAGGCTCGTCAAGTATAAGCAGTTCTGGTCTTGTGAGGAAAGCCCTTGCAAGGGCAAGCCGCTGTTTCATCCCTAAAGAAAATTTTCCTACGGCTTTATTGCCTGTTTCTGAAATCCCCAGCAATGACAGGGTTTCCCCGATATTTTCATATCCTGCGCCCATATATCTGCAATGCAGTTCCAAGTTGTCATAAGCCGACAAATGGTTATAAAAAACAGGGCTTTCGATAATGCTTCCAATATGGGAAAAAACAGGGCTGTTTCCGCCTGCAACACGCTCGCCTAGCAAACATACCGTTCCACAGTCGGGGCGTATGATATGGTACAGCGTCTTCATCAGTGACGTTTTCCCCGCCCCGTTTGCCCCTAAAAATCCATAAATCTCACCCTGTTTTACCCTCATGCAGATATTTTTCAGTATGGGGCAGCCATCTATGGATTTTGATAAATTCTGAACTTCAACCGCATATGTCATTCGTGCGCCCCCTTTTCAGAAAGCAGCCGCCTTTTAAAGATAAAAGTTGTTTTCTGCGCAAGCCCGATAAGGGAATATTGCGAACTGCCTATGTATGGGCAGGCAAAAGACGTTGTCAGTTCCCATCCGTCTTTGCCATACTGGTTTAACTTGTCTGCCAGCAGGCTGTCTGGTTTATCAGTTTCCTTGCTGTCAACAAACATTATTTTGTACTCAAATTTCTCCATAAAGACCTCCTTCATTTAAAAATATCAGCCACAAGGCTGTCCACCATGAACTCAAAAACAGCAAAATAGTCACAGGTGACAGAAAGTGTCTCTTTTGCATTGATAGTAGATAGCAATGCACTCAATATCCCATACGCCTTAGATTCTTCCATTTTCAGTTCAAGGCTGGCGGCGCGGACCGCCTGCCTGAAAAAATCGAAGCTGTCAAATTTAACTTTTTTTATTGTTTCTTCTGGCAGTTTTGTGATAAAGGATTGGAAATCTGGCGTATTGACGTTATACAGGAAAGGCTTGCTGTCATATTCCTTAAAAAGCTCTTTCATTGATTCGGCAAATCCGTCCTTTGTCCGTCTGTCCCTGTTAATCGCAAAAATCTTTTCTTCCAACCTCCTTTGTATGGTTTCGATTGTTTCAAAAAACAAATCTTCTTTGGTTGGGTACAGCGTATAAAATGTTCCGACTGATATCCCCGCTTTCTCACACAGGCTTTTAATGCTTGTCTTTTTATACCCCTGTGTTATCCAGCATTCTTCGCATAATTCTTTCAGCCTTTTGCGAATATTCTCTTTGTCAGTATCTGAAAGCACTGGCTTTGATGGCATGTCTGTTTCTCTCCTTCCTGAATTATATTTACGAATATTCTTATATAATGTTCGTAAATATAATAACATTCTCTAGGGATATTGTCAAGAAAAAGACTTATTAAAAAAATGACAGTAAAAATATGACGGGCATTTGCCTTATAACCTTATGAAATATAATTGAGCCAATGAACTGTGACGATAGGGCAGCATGTCCATTCTTTTTTAGACATAAAAGCACCCCAACGATTCACTTTATATTTTGGCAGTTTAAACAAGAGTATGGTTACACCTATGAAAAGCATACTCATGCCAATAATTCCTGTTGACATTGGGTTAAGTAAAGTGCTTTGTATAAAAGTTTACATCCAAAAAAAATATGCATCACCTTTTTCTGCGGTATAACCTATATTCATTTCGGTCTTACAGATAAAAAGGCGATAGAGCTTCTTTTACTCCATCGCCTTTTTATTATGCGTAGATAATTTCTTCGTTCACAATCTCCATCGCACATGCCCTTATGTTATTTAAGCGTTGTACCCATTCTAAGGCGTTTTCTGCCTTTAGTTGTTCTGTTATACCCTGTGCCTGCTTCATATCCTCTATGAGCCTTTTAAATCGTTCCTGTGCCTGCCTGTCAATGTTGGCAAGGTAGGCGTTGAGTTTACCGCTTGTGAGAAGATTCGTGTATGTAACCTTGTGGTACTGTTTCAGATAGTCCAGATGCCGCTGTCCCCATGTGCCTATCGGCTGTTCTTCTTCGGCGGGTAAAGCTATACATGGAATTAGATAATCGCCTTTCCGTTCGTATTTGCCGCCCAGTTCCTCAAATAATATATTTGCCATTTTCTGTTACCTCCAGATAAAATATTCACTCCACACTCTTGTGTCTGTTGTCTTAAACAAAATTTTGAGTTTTCTCCTTATCTGGTTTCATTCATGGTTTAAACACTTCATCTGTATGTATTGTTTTAAAATATAATGCCCATGCAACTATCCTTTCATAAAACGAAGCAAGCTGCTTTGAAATATATACCATCATCTCTAAATCACTCGGTACTCCCGCCTCTCCAATTGCATCTTGAATTGCAGAATTCAAAAGTATGCTTAAAATTCCATTTAATTCTACAATCTCATTCAGTTTTACAGAAACATCGTCCAACAGTTCATTAGGACTCATCTCAATAATATGTGTTGTAAATAAACCATATTTAAAATCCCATCTATGTTTCTGTAGTTTGTTAAACTCGTCTTTAATCACATATGCTAGAAATTTGTACTCCCATGCATACGGCTCTTCAATTAAAACACGTAAAGCTTCTGATGAAATATCACTCTCTAAAATATGTGGTTCTAACGTATTTGATATTTTTTTATATGCCAATCCATCAGCAAATATCAAACTTAATTGATGCTTCATGGTAGTGGTTATGTCTCGCACAGATTCATATGTATAAATCCACTGTTTTGATTCATTATATATTTCTGAAACAAATTTAAAAATCTGGGGGTTGTCAACAATAGTTGAAAAATTTCCTTCTTTATTGGCTTCCCATATTTTTAATTGACTATGTAACTGCTTGTCCACAAACACAAATACTGGAATCCCTTTCGCTTTTGCATGTAGATATTCTAAATTCGTAATAGATTTCCCTCTCTCTGTCACATACCCATATCTTGTTCCAACAATAAGTATAAAAATATCAGCCAATTTATCAACATTACTCAAGCAATTTTCAAAAGTACCAATACACGGGTCAATAGGAAATGAACTAAATTCAGACAACATAGCTTGAAAACCGTAATTGATTTCAAAAAAATCTTTTAAGTCTTCTCGAACCTGTTTGAGGTCATAGCAAGTAGAACTAACAAAAACTACTGGTATATGTCTATCTGTATTCATAATTTCTCCTTATCTTGTTTTATACTTTGTTAATAAGATTTTTCCTCAACGCTTCAATGCTCTCTTGATTCCTTCTTAGAATTTCCAGCTGCCTATATGCTTTTTCTCTTAATATTTTTAACCTCTCAATTTTAGGCACTTCCTGTCTTATCAAATCTGCATTGGTGTCCTCCAAATTAATAAGCACAACTAATTCCTCTGCCGAAGCAAAATCTCTGATATTAGGTGATTTTCCGCTTATTCCCTTTTCGTTTCTCCATTGTGCCGCCGTCTTACCAAACAAAGCCATATTAAGAATATCTGCTTCGGATGCGTATGTATATGCCATTTCCTGCGGGGATAATGTTGGTGTTATCAGAAATTCCTTTACCGCATCTGTATGAATACGATAATTTATTTTTGAAAGTTCCCTCTTAGCATCCCAACCAATCGCTAATCGGTTTGCTTCATCTTTCTTTAACCGCTGATAGTCCTTAATAATATAGAGCTTAAATTCTGCGGAAATCCACGACGCAAACTCAAAGGCTATATCTGTATGGGCATATGTACCTCCATATCGTCCTGATTTTGATATAATACCGATTGCGTCTGTTGCTCTTATCCACTGTTGCGGTGTCAATGTAAATGCATTATCTCCCGATTCCGCTTTAAACCTATCGAATTCGATAGGTTTAAAATTGGGATTATGAATCTGTTCCCACAAACCCAGAAATGAGATTGTGGAATGATTACGCATCCAGTTCGCAACCACGATAAAAGCATTGTCTGGATTTTTATATTTGGCAATATCCGTTAAAGAAATATAAGCTTCTTCATTTACGACATCACCCATTACTCTGATTTCTGTTCCATTGGCATCTATTTTCATATTTTTCATTATCTCCAACCACTTCCTTTATCACAGATTATCCCTTATATGACAGCATATATAACAGACACTCTTGCAGCAATTTTTCTGGATTGTGTTCCAATTCTATTATCGCTTTTATCTCCAATTTAGCCTTATACGGAATATTGTTATTATTCTCAATAATCTTTTTTAGACTTCCTTTACTGTTTTTTCATCTAAATTACCAGCCATTTACAAATACCCTCCCCATCACATTACAACCGACAAACCATAATGTATTCTTCTTCATTTTCGTCAATGACTTCAAAACCTACTTTCTGATACATACGAGCCGCATAATTTGCCTTTTGCACAGAAAGAGAGGTCTGCTTATAGCCTTTATTCTTTAAAAATTCAAGCATATCCCTCATAAGTGCTGTACCAATGCCCATATTTCTGTATTCCTCATACAGTGACATAGCAAATGAGGGTGTCTCATCATCAATATGCCCGTAATCATCCATAACACGCACCCATACTGCGCCTACAATCTTTTCTTTTACTTCCGCAACCAAACACCAATCGTCTGATTTTCCAAAATCAGCAATATATACCTGAAGTTCTGGCTGTTCAATAATAGCTTTTGGCGGCTTTTCCATTCCCACTGGAATAAAAATCGCTTCATACAGAAACTCAGATAATACGTAATATTCATTTTCTCTGATTTCTCTAATCCGATAATCCATACTTATATAACCTCAAAAAATCAAACAACAAAATTAGCGATACCATATATTAAATGACAAATTAGAAAAATGGAAATTGGCACAACTGCTATCATATTTTTTCTATCAATAGCAAAAAACATAAATGCCAAACACGGGGAAATTATCAACCCCAATATAACACCTGTATTCACAACGCCTACATAATAGCTTACCCAACTTGCAAAATATATTAAGCAACAAATTATCACAAAAATAATCAAAGGAGTAATATGGAATTTATGGTTCTTTATGTTTACAAAAATACACAAAGCTATAACCATCAAAATCTGACAAACAGAAGCTATGGTGTCAATCACTTCAGTAACCGATTCCGTCCTTAATACATCATTAGGTGCTGGAGCAGCAAACCAAATAAAGTTAGGTATCATTATAATCAAAAACAATAACAGTCCATAAATATTGAAACCAAACTTATATTCTTTTAACACCAAATTCACTCCTTTATTTCCGCTTTTAACAAAGAGTACATTTCCATATCAATCACCCTGCCATTCTTCACAGCATTGCTTCTCAATGTACCCTCATACTGAAACCCTACTTTTTCAAGCACCCTGCAAGACGCTATATTATAAGCAAAGGGCTCTGCATAAATACGGATAATATCGCTATTAGCAAAAACATATTCGCAAATTTGCTTAACAGCTTCGGTCATAATACCTTTGCCCCAATATTCTTTGGCAATATAATATCCTAACTCGGCGGTTTGCCTATGAATATTGCCCTGCCGAAAAATGCCAATACTGCCAATCACCATATTATCTACAGTAATAGCAAAAGCAAAGGTTTCGCTTTCATCTGCGGAAAGCATAGCAGAAATAAACTCTTTTCCATCCTGCTCGGTGTAAGGATAGGGCAAACCATCACGAAGATTATCTTGTACTTTTTTATTTGAAAGCGCAACCGCCAAATCTTTTGCGTCTGATAGTTCCCATTTTCTTATTCTGCATTTCATTTTTCAAGTCCTCTCAATCCACATTTTCAATTATCTTTCAGTTTTTTCTCCATGATTTCATAAACCAACTTCACATCATTTTCCAATTCGCATATCCCATGCCCCACCGTTTTATAGCCTCTATGCTCATATAAACACGCTGCCGAAAGCGAAGCGTCCAAAATAACCGTATCATATGTTTTGGAAATTTCCTTTTCCAAACAATTCATAATATACGAGCCGCAGCCTTGATTTTGGTAAGCGGGCAACACATATACTCCTGTAATATGATTATCATCAAAACAACCCGTTCCGACAATCACATCGTTATACACCAACACTCCCATATTTCCCGATGCTATTCCGTTTTGAATGTGTTTTTTACTATGATGTCCGCAAAAAAAATCCACTACTTCCTTTGGATAATATTTCGGATATATAGTTTCAATAGCCGTATGTAAAACATTTTGAATATCATCCGTCATATCAAAAGTTGCACTTATATATTTCATATCGTTCCTCCGACAAGCTATCTCTCATTCTGACTTTTTTATCAATTATACACGAAAGCATAGGCTTTTTCAATTCCCTAAACTACTTTTGTTTAGGCTTCTGCGGCACTCCCATATACCATAGAAGCGCCGCCCCCACCTCCTATAAATAAATTATCTCACGCTCTACAACTTCCCTCACGCAAGCCTGAATATTATTCATTTTTTGAACCCATAAAATCTGATTTTCTGCCTTTAACTGCTCCGTCACTTCCTGCCTGTCGGCATATTCCTTTACCAGCCGAGAAAACATATCCTCTGCCTGTTCATCCACACTTGACAAATATTCATTCAACCTGCCGCTTGTCAGCAGATTGAGATATACAAGCTGCTTATGCTCTTTTAGATACCGCAAATGTCGTTGACCCCATATGCCAATTGGCTTTTCTTCTTCGGGAGGTAATGCAAGCTCTGGGAGGTAATATTCGCCTTGCCTTGCATACCAAAGACCGTTATTTTCGTCATAAATCCTGTTTTCCATAGTGTTTCCTACCTTTCCTCTTTGCTATTTTTCAAATACTTTCCACGCTGTTTCGACTTCTGCGCCGCTTTTGCCTGCTCCAAAAGGTTGTCCATCTGCTTACTTCCAAATGCCTTGCGGAGCAGCTTATAATCTTTGTTTTCCGCACGAAGGTTTTCATTTTCCCCTGCCAGTTTCTCATTGGTTCTCCTTAATCCGTCATTCTCACGGTGGAGATTGCTGTTTGTAACATTCAGCCGATAATAGCTGTCCCACGCTTCAAAGCACCTTATAAGAGCCGTTTTAACAAGCGATTTCAGCTTTCGCACCAAAGGCTCTGCCACTTTATTCTTATACGACTTCGCCGACATCAACCCCTGCGGCTCTGGCAACTGATATTCTGGCGAAGTGTCAAGCACCTGCTCAAGCGTCTTTAGGTTTCCCATGCCTTTGTCATAATTCTCCACCCTATTCGACAATGCTTGAAATTCCTCTTTTTTCTCTGAAATCTGCCCCTCAAGCTGAACGACCTCTTTTTCCCTCTGCTGCTTTTTATAATCAAGGACAGACAAATGTTTTTCATGCGTGCCTTTATGCTCCCATTCAATGCCATGCCGCCCCATCACAGCGGCAAGATTCTCTTTTTCGGACTGTACCCATTGGCTCCACTCTGTATCGCCACGGGAGCCGCCTTTGAATCCCTGCGCCGCCAATGCCTGTTTCAGAGATACCCTCGTATCAAGTCCACGCTTGCTGCCTGTTGTAAATGGAACAAAATCAATGTGCAGATGCGGCGTTGCTTCGTCCATATGGATGTGGGCAGAGAACACGTAGAGATAAGGATTTCGCTCTTGGAATCCATGATAATATTCATCCAAAATCTGCCTTGCAAGCTGTCCGTTCTTACTTCCTGCACTCGTATTTTCTTTATCCCCAATCTGTAAAATCAGTTCATGGAACGGCTTTTCCTGCTTTGAGTTCCGTATCTTCTCGTAATAATCAGCAATGCGTCGGTCTGCCCTTGTCTGTTTTTCATTATATCTTTGCAACGCTTCATCAAATAGCTTATGATACACTTTCTTGATGCTCTCGTTGCAATAATCTACATTAAGGTGTGAACGCTCTCCATCTACATTTTCAGCCTTAAACTTGCGGCTGTTATGGTTGACCGAGCCTTTCCCCACCATTGCGCTAATCGTCCGTCTTATAAAATCACACCCTTTCTTTTCGGCTGGTAGGCTTTGTTACTTTCCCGAAAGTAAACGCAAAAGCACTTTTGTCGGCTTCGCCAACAAAAATGCAACCTGCAAGCAGGTTTTGCGCTCTCCGAGGGGCGAGGGCGGCTTTTTGTAAAAAGCCCCCTGCACCCCGCAAAAACTTTATCCGTGACGGTTTGCGTCGATGTGACGGTTATTTCCGTACCGCACCCCACTCCTAAAAATACCGTCACACCGTCACATACCGTCACGCTCCCCACGGTACAGCTTTATCATACGCCCCTCGTGACACCGTTCACGTTTATAGAAGATGCCGTATTCGTTGAGTAAACGTCCCGACAGGACATTCAGTTTCCGTGCAAGGCTATTCGGCTGTAACTCTGTTTCCAGCCAAGCCGCAAGCTCCGTCGCCGTCCCCTTCCACAAGGGGCAATCGACAGTAATTCTTTTATCTATTTCCTCAAGTAAAGGCTCTGGCGGCTCTTTCCAAAGTTCTGTTTCTGCCTTTTGAAAATCCCATAACAATGTTTCGGGATTGCGGAGAAGATAGAGTTTCTGCTCTTGTTGGTCTCTGCCCGACACTTCAAGCGTGGCGGCATTGCCGATGCGTTTTTCTTTCTGCAACAGGAACGCACCGTCAGCCGCACCAAGCAAGCCAGTAGTCCCCGAAATCATATCGAACTTATCATCAGACCCCTGCTTTCTGGTATGATGGACAATCAAGATACAGATGCCATAGCTGTCTGCAAACTGTTTCAGCCTTGTAATAACCTCATAGTCATTTGCGTAACTGTAATTATCCCCGCCGACTTCACGCACCTTTTGGAGGGTGTCAATAATAATCAGTCTTGTGTCTGTATGCTGTTTCATAAATTCCTGCAACTGTTCATCCAAACCATTGCCAAGATTCCCCGCCGAAACAGAAAAGAATAAATTGTCTGCCCCGTCCGTGCCAAACATACGGTACAGCCTTTCCTGCAGGCGGCGGTAATCATCTTCAAGGGCAAGGTACAAGACCGTTCCTTTTCGGACGGGATATTCCCATAGTGGTACTCCCATACTGGTATGGTACGCAATCTGCGCTATAAGAAAGCTCTTGCCGACTTTTGGCGCGCCTGCGAAAAGATAAGTGCCAGGGTAGAGCAGACCGTCAATCAAAGGCGGCTTGCTCGGATATACAGAATCATACAATTCAGCCATAGATACAGTTTCAAGAGCTTTGCTATTGTTTTTCGGCGGGTAATTGGTTATACTGTTATTGTTTACATTAGGCGGTTGCTCCGTATCTGCGCCAACAGATACATTCGGGGCAGCCGTTTCTTTTTTATTTGCCATCTTCACACTCTCCTTTCAGACCGCCGAGGATAACAGCAATCAGCTCGATTGTGTCAAGCAATTCTTCATTTACACCCTCACCCGCTTCAATCCTCTGCAATTCTGCAAGGACGGCGGCAAGTTCATTGCGGAGTGCCTTATATACCCTCGGATTGCCCTGCACGACCACGTCTTGGCATAAGAGCCGCCTTGTGATATAGTCCTGCTTGGTAAGCCCCGAAAGCCGCACCGCTTTGTCAATCTGCTCATTTTCTTCGGGAGATACCCGAAAAGCGACGGTTTTATTCCTCCAACGGTTGCAGTTGTCCAAATTCTTTGCCGACATATCAAAAATCCCCCTTTCCTAAATCGTCAAGCCTGTCTGCCATTTCTGCCTGCTTTGACGGAAATAAATGTGCATAACGGTAAGTGATTTCAATGCTCTCATGCCCTACTCGGTCAGCAATCGCCACCGCCGAGAATCCCATGTCAATCAATAAGCTGATGTGGCTGTGGCGCAAATCGTGAATCCGTATGCGTTTCACTCCTGCGGCTCTTGCGCCCCTGTCCATCTCGTGATGGAGATAGCTTTTTGTTACCGTGAAAATGCGGTCTTTCTTTTTTAAACCGTACAGCATACCGATATATTCCTGCATTTCCTCACAGAGAAACTTCGGCATCTTGATTGTGCGGTTACTCTTTTTCGTTTTCGGGGACGTAATCACGTCTTCCCTATGCAAACGCTGATAGGATTTGTTAATCATGACCGTTTCCTTATCAAAATTGAAATCAGCGGCGGTCAAGGCTAATAATTCTCCCTCTCGGATTCCGCACCAGTAAAGCATCTGGAACGCATAATAGGAAACTGGCTTGTCCATCATTTCATCCGCAAACTTCTTATATTCCTCTTTTGTCCAGAACAGCATTTCTTTGTGTTCCTCGCTCCCCATATTGCCCGCCTTTGCCGCAGGATTGGAGCGGAGGTCGTAATAGCGTACCGCATGGTTAAATATTGCTGAAAGCTGGTTGTGAACTGTTTTCAGATACGTCTGCGAATAGGGATTGCGTTTTTCATCACGGTAGGCAAGCAGCTCATTCTGCCATGCAATAATTTCCTTTGTGCCAATCTCACTAATCTTCATCTTGCCGAAGTACGGAAGAATCTTCGTCCGAATGATATGCTCTTTTGTCAGCCAAGTGTTTTCTTTCAGTCGGTTCTTGACATCATTCGCATAAAGCTCTGTAAAGGCTTCAAAATCCATGTCAAGGTCAGCGGAATTTTGCAACTGGAATTTCCGTTCCCATTCCTGTGCTTCCCTCTTTGTGGCAAATCCACGCTTACATTTCTGTTTCCGTTCCCCTTTCCAGTTCACATACCGAGCCATCACATACCATGTGCCATTGCCCTCATTCTTAAATACTGGCATTTATACCATCTCCTTTCCCTGTTTTTCTCCCGCCCCATAGAGTCTTTCCTCAAAATACTGGCGGTTGACACGCCCTGCAATCGTGATAAACCCCTTTTCTTTCAGCTCATCATTCAACTTTTTAATGAGCTTGTAGGCGTAAGGCTTCGATATGGAAAGCTCCTGCGCCACCTCATCCACACGGATAAATTTGTTGTCCATACAACCTCTCCTTTCTTGTTAAGCGTTTT
>NZ_CALPCM010000045.1:0-18909 GCF_943193015.1 Hominisplanchenecus murintestinalis | reverse complement strand
ACTTTGTAGGGATAAGGTGGCTGAATAGCCACCCTTCCCTGCTTTTTTATTCCTGAAAATCTTTACTCCTTCAGCTCTGGCAGCCCCGCCACCGATGTAAGTATTGACACTACGCCAGCCAGCACGGAAGCAGATAACACATATACCCAGTCGACCTGCCCCATTACTGCCGCCGTTCCGATTCCCGCTACCGCTGCCTGAGCCACGGTCTTAACTGCCCTTATGCCTGCTGCCTGTACCCATTTTTCGAAGTTCTTATTCTTCATATTTGCTCTCCTTTCTTGTCTGCCAGGTGTAAATCCTGGATTTCTTTATACATCTTTGTTACCATCCCATTGCCACCCAGCTCATGGTATGCCTCATACATCTCCACGAAGTTCTCATACGCGTAGGAAGGGATGCTCCCCAGCTTCATGTACTTGTCGTGGTAGTCGATGAGCTGCACGCGCAACAGGAGCATCGTGCCCGTGCTGTTTGCATCCCTGTCACGCTTCTGTCGTTTCAGAATCCATACGATGTACCCCAGTATGACAGGCAGGGCGACGGTATATGTCTGTAATAAAACTGCTTCCACTTTTTCTCCTTTCCCCGGCGCTGTGCCGGAATAAAAAACAGCACCCAGAAAATGAGTGCCGTGATACGTTTTTATTAGTTTTGATAACGTTTTTATTGATTTCGTTCCGTTTCCAGTCCAGATAAAACGCTTCTCTGTCCTTACGGTTTGTCCCTGATTCGCACGTCCTGTCCCTCCTACACTTTTACTACCCCTTCTACGCGGGTAATTCTTATATTAGAAAAACCCCATCCCGTCATACTCCTCACCAGTAGACCTATCCGCGCATTAGTAAAATCACACGATACACGAACCAGTCCATTGTAGTTGGCATTGGCGTATCCGTTTACACATATCTGCATATGTTCCCGTGTGAGCGTATTGTACCTGCAATCCGCATCCCCTACCTCCAGCCACATCCTGACTTCTTTCCAGTCTTTCAGGCTTGGAACGGACGCATATATCCATGTGTTCAGGGCAGAAGCATACAGTGTGGAACTATATAGCAGCGTAGGGGATATCCGAACCGCCAGTGCGTCATGCTCCGCTTTCAGGGTACTGTTCTCTGTTTTTAACACATCCGCCTGGTATTGTGCCAAATCGCCCACAACCCTCCAATACGAGCCGCTATAAACGAGTTCCAGGACTGTTCCTGCCTGGATATAGTTCGCCGGAATAGCACCGTTCCTGTAATATATGGACTTCGCCCCGGTAGAAGATATGTTCAGCGTGGGGTTGGATGCTGTGTTGGCGTTTAAGAACAACACCTCCACCCTCGCTCCTGTCAGCAGGGAGAATCCCGTCAGGCTGGCGGTTTTTGCCGCCGTGCTGCCAGATGTGCTGCATGTCGTGTAATGGTGCCTGTTTGCTGTGCCGTCCACCCCTATGCCCTCCAGATAACGGGTTGTCTGCCATTTATCCGCACTTGGCACCCTGCCGGATGTGAGGAGATGCGGTGCTTTTTCACCTATGTTATCCGCAGAAATCTTCACGGCTTCTGCCACCGTCCCCTGAATGGCTTCCTGTAGCCCATCAACCTTTCTGATAGAAATTTTATTCCCGCTTACAACATTTGAGATACTGTCCGATGCGGCGAACATCTTTTTCTGCATATCTGCAAAGCTCTGTTTCCTGCTGGACAGCTCTACCGTATTTTTTTCTGGATTGTCTGGATAGCGTGTGATCTGTACAATGCGCTCGCAGGCGTATACCCCTGTGTCCATGTCGGAAATATCTGCGCTGTCCCCAAGACCGAATACAAATTCTTTGTATCTTGTGTCAAGGCTTGCTATATCGGCTATCTGCGCGGTGTATGCAGTCTTTGGGGCAGCCAGCTCTTCCAGCTTCTTTTCTGCCGCGTTTTTCAGGGT
Organism: Hominisplanchenecus murintestinalis; assembly: GCF_943193015.1. Lineage (NCBI taxonomy): Bacteria > Bacillati > Bacillota > Clostridia > Lachnospirales > Lachnospiraceae > Hominisplanchenecus > Hominisplanchenecus murintestinalis. Next base: position 16,986 of record NZ_CALPCM010000045.1, on the reverse strand, counting down.
TTCGGCGTCCTTATAATTGGTGTCCTCCCACCTTAACGTCCTGATGGAACTGCGGTATTTTGTATTCTCCAGGTAATCCCGCCCACCGTTTACACCCGCTATCGTCAGCCCGTCTTTCCCGATAGGCTGTATCCTTGTGTAAAAATCATAGGAATCCGTCTTTACTTCGATGGATTTCAGATTTATCCCCTTTACAAATTTCACCGGGGTATCCCGCGTATGTACCTTTCCGTACAGGTATACGGTACGCTCCTTTGCTGAGAACGCTATCTCAACCCAGAACGCTTCTGCGATTCTTTCCAGGAGCTTCATGCTGTCTGTATTTTCTTCCGAAAAGTTCCTTGTCTCCCAGCTATTGCCGGATACCTGGACGCACTTCCATATGCTCCCGCTGATGGCTTCCCTCGCGCACTGCAGGACTGTCCCTCCCTGGATGGAAAATGACGCTTTCGGGTTCCCTGAAAGCCCTGCCGTGTCCTGGGCGGCTGTCACAGTCCCCCAGTTTCCTTTTATAGTGGATTCCTTTACCGCATAATGTTCATCCCCATATTCCAGGATATCTTCACAGCTAATGCGCCCATCCTCCACGGGATAGGAGAAGCTGATCTGTTTCTTTGCTATCCCGCCGTCCAGCTTTTCTTCCAGTTTAAAACCTTTCCTCCTGGCTATGAACCTCGTAAATTCTTTCCTCGTGTTTAACAGCTTCATCCCCCTGCCTCCTATATATAGATTGGCGTATAAGAAAGCGTGTGCCGAATCCTCCTATACCTCACCCACTGTCCCTGCCGTTCATCTGCTGGCGGCCGATAGAACTTCCACTTGAAAAATATTCTCTGAGATTCGGGGTATTTCCCTGTGCTTCCCACGCACACCGGGGGGGATGGCATGTCTACTGTAAACCCGGCCATATCATCCGACCAGCCGTTCGCTGAATCCCCCACGGCTATCCCCGTGCCTTTCTCTATCTCTATGGATGTTTCGTCTCCCCAGGCGGAAATTTCCACAGGCCCCAAAGATTCCCCTGACCGGTTCATACACACACCGGAAATCTTTAGTTCTCCCCATATAGGCGCGCACTTCCCTATAAATTCGTATTCATTTGTAACATCCCCGCTCTCCACCACATACACCTGTTCAATTTTTATCCCCAGCAATGCCGGGCGCATCCCCTGCATGATGGGCAACTCAACCTGTAACTCGAATTTGTAATCCTCATTTACGCCATTCTTCATAGTGTCAATAAGCCTGGTTGACCCGAAGGTTCGCACCACTTCTTCGCCGCATTCGTACCCCTTACATTCTAGGATAAGCGTGTGCCACCTGTCCAGTTTCGGTCCATATTCCTCCTGCCTTACGCCGCTTAGCGACAGTTGGAATGTGCTGGTGAACCCATCCAGTTTTACAGCGGCCGGCCCCCTCCCGAAAAGCGCCACGACCATGTCCGTGTGCCTCCATATCTCTTCCCTGCTGTCCCCGTGCACCGCAACCGCTATCTCGTATTCCTTTAAGCCGATTTCGGGCGTGCACATGACGGGCACAAAAAGCCCGCCCGCCATCTCGCTTTCGTTTGCAACCGTGCGTTTCCCCGGCGTTACTTTCATCTGTTTTGCGCCGTAATGTGAAATATCTATCCCGTTTATTAACATCTATGCCCTCCTTGCCTCCATAGCCAGTTCGTCTCCAATTGCCCCCACCAGTTCCCCGGTGTCCAGCATGATTTTCATGCGCCTGATTTCTCCGCCCAGCTTCTGTATTTCTGCCGTCACTCCCCCGAGCATCTCCGCTGCCCCTGTGTTATTCACCGTTATGTTCGCCGCCTGCGTCAGATGCGGCGCTGCCAGATTATCCAGGGCGGCAATGCCTGCGCTTCCGTTTAAACCTTCCACATATCTTTTCAGCACCGCCCGCTGCCGTTCCATCCGTTCGGCCGACTTCGCCAGCATGGAATCCACCATATCCGTCCCTGCACGCTCCGCCTCAGCCGTCCCTTCCTCTACACCTTGTGCCACGCCTGCGGGTATCTGCTTCCCCACAGCGTCCCGGAACCGTCTGGATGGGGAGTGTATGCCCGCCGCTGCTTTTATGGCGGCTTCCAGCTCTTCCACGAAGGATTTCGCACCTTTTGTAATCTCCAGTTTATTCGACAGCCCAGAGAGCAGCCCCGCCAGCATATCCCCCCCGATATCCTTTCCTTTTTTGGGGAGCCCGTTCAAGCCGGACGCCACCTCCTTCCGCACTTCTTTCAATTCTTTTTTTGTTGCTTTTGACTCTGCCCTGTCCTTCATCCCGAGAATCAGTTCCGCCGTAGCCTTTTCCCCGAGCGTAGTCGCTTTCACGGCCAGTTCCTCCAGGGGGCCGGACATGGCAGCAGAAAGCTCTGCCGATGCTGCTTCATATTCTGCTTTATATGTATCCAGCTGTTTCTGCGCTTCCTCCCGGAGTTTCTTTATCTGTTCCTCGTTCTTTTTCCGCAGCGCTTCCGTCTCTTTCGCCGCCTGCGCCTCTGCCAGCCTGTCTTTTTCGTCCCATGCCTGCTGTGCCTGCCTAAGCTGTTCTTCGGTCATCATGTTTAAAGACATGATAGTAGCGGCGGCTTCCGGCCCCATCTGGCGCAATTCCTCTATGAACGGACTTTTCAGGATGCCTTTCCCCTCCAGCTCCCCAAGCTGTTCTATCCACAGCGCATATCCCGCTGCCTGGGATTTCATGTTTTCCAGGAGCACCTCTGGGGCTTCCGCTTCGCTGGAGAATTCATCAAATGTCCCGAATGCCGACTTAATAGCAGTTTTCCTGTCCGCAAATGCTGTTTCATATTCTTCCGTCAGTTCTTCGATATCATCTTTGAGCTTGTCGTTGATGTCTTTACATTTTTCGTAATAATCATCTTTCAGGGCTTTCATCTGCTCATTGAAGTTCTCCTCGGCTTCCAGAATATTCTTATCAACTTCCAACTTCTGCGCCTTTGTAAGCTTCCCATTCTTTCTTATTTTCTTCCAGTAGTCAATCTCTGCCTGCGCTGATACTTTGTAGAGGGATTTATACAACTCCAGCCCTGCTCCCGATACGCCATATTCTTTTTTCTCCTGTTTTGTCTCTGCGTTGGCTTTTACCTGCTTTTTAATATCCTTATTGATTTCCTTTATCCGCTTTGCTGCGTCCGCGTAGGTCTGCGTTCCTTTCCCTGCTTTCTTTTTCACCTGCTCCCAGAAATATTTTTCCTGCCGGAGTCCCGTGCCGTCCACGGCTTTCTTGTTGTCGATGAATTTCTTCGCCGCTTTGGTGACCTCGCCGTAATATTTATCCGCATCTTTCTTTACAGTCTTTTTTGCCTTTTTCGTATACCAGGACACGTCAAAGGCGTCCTTTACCTTCCCTCGCACTTCTTTTATGAACTTATCGTTTGCGGCGGCATGTTTCAGGGCGTCCTTGTAGGACTTGCTGTCCTTTTTCACAGTTTTCGCAAGCTGCTTCCAGAATTTCTTCTCCCCTTCCAGGCTTACATTATGCGAACTCATGTACTTTTCCATCCACTCTGCAGACGCCTTGTAGACTTCTTTTGCCATCTTTTTCGATGTCTGGACTGCGTAGCCTTTTTTGTTTTTGATGCCGATGCCCAGCCCTTCCGAAATATATCCTCCCAGTTTTATAAATATCTTACTCGGGGAGTTAATGTCCAGCTCTTCTTTTGTCGCTTTGGTGGCAGACCGCGCAAGCCCTGTAGCGGCAGAGGTTACATCTTTTGTCCCATCGGAAATACCAAGCGCCAGCCCCTGGGACATGTACGCGCCGACCTGGTTCCGCCAGACGCGGGAAGGGCTATGCGAATCCGTCGCCTTGTCCGCTTCTTTCTTTGCCTGCTCTAAGATTCTGCGAACAGCGTCATAGACCAGATTGGAATTACTGGTCATGCCCAGGGCGACACCGGACATCATATTGCCACCTACATTCCTGAACTGCGTGTAGTAGCTGTTTGCTGTGTTCGCCGATTCCTGCATGATGCCGCCTGTTTTGCTGACAACCCCAGACTTTGCCTCTTCGGTTCCTGCGCCAACAGCTTCTGTATTTTTCTTCCCGCCTTTCTTGAACTCCTTCTCCGATTTTTCCTGTTCCTTCAGTATCTTCTCCTGAAGCTGGGCAATTGCCTGTACAGCCTCCTCCCCGCCGTTTAGGATTCCCTGGCGGATTTCGTCCGGTATTTCTATCCCCGCTTCCCCGGCAAGCTCAGAGAGGAAATTGAACTGCGCTTCCATGCTCCCCTTTAATTGGGCGATTGCATCGCCGATAGATACATCGCCGGACGCTATCTTGTCTGCAAGCCCTTCCGGAATTTCCGCCCCCATTTCTTCCGCTGCTTTCACGGTATCAAGGAAGGATTTTTTCAGTTCCTCGGAAATTACCTCCCCGCCTTCGGCGGCTGCGGATGCAGCTCCCTCAAGGGATTCCCGGAGGTTTGAAAAGTCAAGTTCTGTAGAATTTGACATCTCGCCCATGACAGTTTTAAACATGGCTTGACTCCTCGCAAGTTCTTCTGACGCACTGTCCGTAATGTCAAACACTTCCGCATAATCTTTCGCAATCCTTTCCAGCTGTTCTTTGCTCCCACCTTTTTCCGGATCAAGACAATCCGCCAGTTGCTGGGTGAAATTAGCATATTCCGGTCCCAATTCCAGCAGTTTATCATACAACTCTGCGCTCATAGAGCCGCCGACTTCCCTGGCAAGTGTCTGCATGTTCTCCTTCCATTTCAGCAATTCTTCTTTCTGTTTCTCAAGACGATCCCCCATGTTATCCAAGTTGTAAGTATCGCCGCCGTCAAAGGCATCAAACAGGCTAATTTTCTCTTGCATACCCTGTTCAATAGAAGATTTAATCTCTTCGAACTTCTCCCGGAGGGATTCAAGGGCTTCCTTCTGGGCTTCTGAGGATGCCACGATGTCATCTGCAGATTCTGCATAGTTTTCCGCGGAATCAGCAGCGCCATCCATGGCCTCTGCGTTATCGTTCATCTCTTCCGTATTGTCCATGACGATTCCCGTCATTTCGGCAATCTGCTCGTTGGTAAGTCCTTGTTGTTTTAAAAATTTCACAATCGCTTTTGACTTTTCATCAATTGCCGCAGTTGCTTCTTTTTCTGCCGAACCTGCGTTTTCCACTGCTTTAGCTGCGTTTTCCTCTTCTTGCTGATAATGTTCTGCATCCTTTGCAGCATCATACATAATGTCAGAGGCATTTTCCAGCTCTTCGTTTGATATCTTATGCTTCTTTGCGATATTTTCAAGCGCTTTTGCATATGCGCCCTGTCCGTTTACTGCGTCGTATGCATCGCGGTTTCCCAATTCTACCTTCTCATTGTATATTTCCTGGTACATGGCAGCTCTTTCTGCTGCTGCCTGGGATTTTTCGTAGGCGTCGGCTTTCGTCCCTTCCGCTTCTGCTACACCGATTTGAGCTTTTGTCTGCTGCTCATACAACTCCGTTAGCTGTTCCTCCACAACAGATGCAATAGCTTTGTTCTTCATCGACGTAATATACTGGTCTGTAGCCTCTTTTCCCTGCTTTACGAGCCCGGTCTGCTTGTCTATTTCCAGGCTCAGCCCCGGTATTTCGTCATTGAGCTTCTGGACGTAATAGCTCATTTGTGCCTTGGCGGTAGCTGCCTCTGCCTCAGTCATTGCCCCGCTCTTTATGGCGTCGTTCAGCTCATATATTTTATCTGACATCTTTTGGTAGTTTGTATATTGAGCGGCCGTAGCGGTAGCTTCCTCTTTCTGAGCGTCTACCTGTTCTGCTATGCTGTCTCTTAAGTCACTCATCCGTTCAGACAATTTTTCTGCTTCTTCTGCGGCTTTCTCAGATTCTGTCTGCATAGCTTTCATTTCGCTCTTTGCAAGAGATGTCAGGGCGACTCCCAGGGCCGCCACCCCCGCCGTCACCAGCGCAATAGGATTTGCCATCTGCGTCAGGTTAAGCGCTGCCTGTGCGGATTCTGCCGCCGCAAGAGCTGTGCGCATACCCTGCAATGCAGTTATAACGCTTGTTATGCCAGAAACCGCTTTGTACATGAGTAAACCCGTGCCAATGCCTTTTAGTGTCGCTATGATTAAGTCTCCATGCTCAATAATCCATACCAGACCATCCGCAACATCTCCCAGCACGTCAACATTATCTCCCAACGATTCTGCAAGGCTCTCAAAAGCCCTTCCAAGCTCCCCGTTGTTCATTTTTTCAGTCAGCTCTTCAATGATTCCCGTTGCCTTTTCCGCCGTATCTTGTAGCGGACCAGAGAATTTCTCGTATGCGCTGATTCCCAGTCCCTCCAGGGCGGATTGTAGAATTGTGACTTTGCCCTGAAGATTATCCTGCATGGTAGCTGCCATGTCAGCCGCTGCTCCGCTGCACGTCTCAAGCCCCGCTTTGTATTCTCTTAACTGTTTACTTCCGACCTTAATCAGCTCATTTAGGCCGTTCAACGATGTCCGGTTAAATGTTGTGGCCAGGGCTGCCGCGCGCTGCGCTCCTCCCATGCCGTCCGTTGCCTTTTCGATATCCTCGACGATATCAATCATGTCCCGGAAATCCCCGTTAGATTTTTTCACTTCTACTGATGTGTCCCCGATGGCAATCTTTCCATCCTTCATCTTTGCCGTAATCTGCGCCATGACTGCTGACAGTACTGTCCCGGCCGCTGAACCAGTATCGTTTACTTTCGCAAGCCCTTCCAGTAATGCTGTCGTGGTCTCCATTTCCTGTCCAGCCGCCGTCAGATTAGTGGCGCATGTACCGTATGCCTCTGCCAACTGCTGTGTAGTTGTTTTACTGTTCGCCTGCGCGTAGGCCATGACATCAGCAAGTCTGGCAGATTCTGACGCTTCCATCCCGAACGCCGCCAGGTATCCTGCTACGGCATCGGATGCCGCTGCTAAATCCATGCTGCCCGCTGCCGCAAGCTGCAATACTCCGTCTATGCCTGTCAGCATCTGCTGAGTGTCCCATCCAGCAAGCGCCATGTTCCCCAGAGCGTCAGCCGCCTGTGATGCAGTAAACGCCGTCGATGAGCCGAGCTCTTTTGCTTTATTCGTCAAGGCTTCCAGGTCGCTTCCCGACGCACCTGAAAGTGCCTCTACACTTGACATTGCCGCTTCAAAAGACTTTCCGACGTCAAGTGCATATGCTGCGGCTTCCTTTGTCTTATCTACGACGTTTCCTATCGCATCTGCTACAACATTGACCGCTTTTCCTGCTACTCCGTTCGCAAGCTTATCTTTCCAATTTATGGTCTCATTTGACGCTTCTTTCAGCTCTTCTGTGCTTTCACTTACCTCATGTCCGAATTTGTCGATACTTTTCGCGCACCCGTCAACCGCCTGTTCAGCCTCTTTCAGATACTGTTCATTCTGCTCTATCGCCCTGTTCGCGTCTCTCAGCTCTTTCTCAGATTGCGCGATTCTCTTGTTCCAATCTGATACACTTCCGCTCTCTTTGAGTTGGGCGATTCTCTGCTTATCTACGGCCTTTGACAGCTTTTCCACTTCTGAGCACTGTTTCTGGTATGCTTCCGAGGATGTATCCCCCGCCTTTTCCATTTCTTTCTGCGCGTCTTTCGCTTCCTTTAGCTCCTTTTCCAACTCTTTTAGGCGGTCACCCTGTTTATTGTAATTTTCCGTTGCTTTTTTAAGCCCTGTGTTGGCAGCTTCCAGTTTCTGTTGATAAGATGTCTGTATCTGTGTCAGCGCCTGCTGTTTTGCCTTTAAAGCTTCCATGGAATTTGCATTGCCGTCAAATTCCTGCGTTACATTTTCCAATACTGTCTTAAATGTTTTTGCCTGTTTGTTTGCGTTGCTGACAGCCTGTGTAAATTCCCTTTCCCCATCCAGGGCTAATACTATCCCTATTTTCCCTGCCATACTGCCTCCTGCTGTTTTATGATAAAAAAGAACGCTCATCACTGAACGTCCTCTTGTCATGTTCTATTCCATATAAACAAAATTGTCTGATTTTTCGTTTTTATATTTTTTCGGGTGCTCTTTTCTCTCTTTCCCGCTCTTCCATGCAAGGAATACGAGAAATGCAGTGAGCAGCAAAGGGGCGGCTACCACCATCCAGATAATACAATACAGGAATCCTTTCACCAAAAAGCACCATAGCGCAATTACCCAGAATAATACTTTTAAAACATTTTTCAAGATATTCTCCAACATATCATCATCCCCTTCGCTATATTATCTCACATTTTTGATATTAATACAATACTCGTTCTTACGGCAAATCGTCAATCCCGGCCGGCTCTTTTTTTAGCCCGTTCATTTCCAGATATTCGTTGTAAATCAGGAAAAATTTGCGCAAGGTCATGTTCATAACTTCCCATTCTGAGAAATTCAGGATTTTGCATCCGATGTACAAAAGGCGGGCGACATTTACTCCTCTTGTCTCCCGCCCTCCCGGTTTGGGTCGTCGTCATCCGGTTCCGGCAGACCACTTCCATATGCTCTCAGAGTAGCAGTGACGGCTTCTATCAAATTCTGCCGCGTCAGCATCCAACCTATCTGTTTTTCGTCTACCAGCTCTAAATCGCACGTCCGGCCTTTGTAGCTCAGGCGTTCCACCTCGTCATTTAACAACACCAACAAAACCAGCCGCAGTGTATCCTCCGCAGTTTCTATGTCAGTCAATCCTCCCATTACTTCCTCCAGGGGCGCGCCTGAACGCTCCTGGATTTCATCTATTGCATTCAAGGTGAAGAGCAGATGTCTCTCCATCCCGTCAAGCACCAGCGGTACTCCTGTCGGTCTTAACGCTCCCATAGGCTACGCTCCTTTCTCTTCGTCGAGAGTTCCTGCTCCCCCTGCGCCTGTTATGCCTACTTTCTCATTCAGCCACGCTTTCGCCTCTTTCAACGTGTCAAACTCTTTCCTGATTTTCCATACGCCGTCTTCCGGTATCAGGATAGTGCCCTCCAGCGTACTATGATTAAAAGTGGTGCTTTCCTGGCGCGTTGTATTTTCATCGTTCGGTTCGCCGAACTGAACCTTTGTATAGAATTTTACTACTTTTTTCTTTCCACTCGTCCCAATAGCGCCGCATCCTACGTATGGCGGGATGTCGTTGACGTCGTAAATTATTTCTCCTGTCTCTTCATCTTTTTTATGTCCCAGCAGAAACGTGTAAGTTTCCTCGTCATCATTATTCATTTCGATGGACAGCGTACCTCCCGTAACGGAATTATCCGTCTCTAATGCGCGGTCGTCTCCATAATCTACAACATTTGATTTGTTCGGCGTTCCGTTAAAGTTTGCGACTGGACTGAGATATTTCCCATCTTTATAGCTGCCGTCTTCCTGAAGTATTCCAAACACCGTGTACTCGATTCCTTTTTTTGCCATTTCTTTTTCCTCCTGTTATTTCTGATTAGCTTTCCAATAGTTCGCTTTCATTTTCAATATTACACTCAAAGACCAGGTGCCTTATCCCTTCGCCTGTGAGTGTTGCATCTGTTACATCCGGGTATGTGAATCCTGTTGTAAACAAGGCTTTTCGAATTCTCTTCTTGATGGAGAGATAATTTTTCTCCATGGGCGCAAAATAATGTATCTGCATGTATGCTACTGCGTGAAGCGGCGCATTATCCCCGAAATCATCCCCCCGGTCATCCGCATAATTAAATGTGATGTATTCTTCCTCGCCTCCTCCGTAAAAGTCGGCTGTGACAGGGATGTCGAGTGGCGTGAGCGCCTGTATGATTTTTTCATTTACAGTCATGTTTCCTCCTACCACAGCTTTGCTACAGCCTCATCAAGTTCCCGCTGCATAATCTCTTCACACTTTTGTCTCGCCTGATTTACAGACTTCTGTATGAATGGGTGCGGTTCCTGGTTCTTTCCTTCTACATATGCATGTGTTCCGTATTCCAGTATATTTGCTTTGAGAGCATTTGGTATCCCTCTTTTATCTGTTCCGTTTGGTTTTACAACCGAAAATACACCGTATTGGTTTTTTTTTGCCGGAGTTGCTATAATAGATTTTTCCAGTTCTCCCGTCGAATACGGCTTCTTGTTTTTCTTGTTTATCCTGTTCGCTGATGCGCGTATATTACTTCGCACTGACTCTTCCAGGATAGGAGCTGCTCTGGTCGTTGCTTTTATCGCCATTGACGTCGGGTCTGCGATACCCTGCAGCATCTTTTCCATTTTATCAAAACCTGTCAGTGATGCCCTTGCCATATCCTAATCACACCCTTTCTGTTAAATTTGTCCAGATTTCCAGGTATTCTTTGCCCTCTCCGTAAGGATTGACATACTTAATCTCGTATTCTTTGCCCTTATATCTCACAGTCATGTCTGTATTAATTTCGGCATCTGAATATCGGATCATGAACCGCTTTTTTGCTTCGGAAAATTCCGAATTTGCCCGGGCAATTTCTCCCCCGCTGGTATTTGTCACTTTTGCAAAGCACTTCCTTACCACCTTTTTTTCAGATGGTGCCGGGAAACCGTCTGAATCCTGACCTACTGATACTGTCTGTATGATTTCTATGCGCTTTTTGAGTTCTCCCGGATTCACATACATATCTGCCACCTCACAACAAATTCACACAGTGCATACCCAGAATGGTATCTACTACTTTGTTCAGGTTGTTTTTATCTACATACATACATCGGTTGTCATACATATCCTGGCAGAGTACCATGACTGCAATATAGAAATCCTCATGCGTATCAATCTCTTCATCTGTAAGTCCCGTATAGGAACGGATGAACGCCCGCGCCGATTCCAGCAGCGGCGCCAGCTCTCCGTCCGTATAATCATCCAGCCGCAGATACTCCGCTATGTGTTCGATGCTGATTTCGCTGACTTTCATCCTTCCGCAACCTTCCTATTTCGTCTGTGCAGCTTCTTTCATTTTCAGGACTGCGATTTTCTGGCCATCTTCAATCTTAGCGTCCATCTCAATCCACCCAACTACGCCAATTGCGTGTTGAGTCGCATATTTCTCCCGGAGTACCTCGATATTCATGCTTTCAGATACCTTCACCGCGAGACCGGACATATCCCCATAGACAACTGCTGTTTTCCCAGCTTCCATCTTCGCTACATTGTCAGAACAGTAGACTGGCGCTCCAAACAGCGTATATCCCCATTTTGAGGTTGCATCTTTGTTTAGAATGTAGTTTCCGTCGTTGTCCTTCAATTTCCGAATGGCCGTCCTGGTTGCCTTGTTCATAATCCAGATGCAGCCCGACTGATATCTGTCGGGTATCGTCTCCTGCAAGTCAATAAGTTCGTCGGCTGTGATTTCTCCTGTTTTCGCAGACGTCACCACCTGAGAAGCCTTTGAAATTCCTTCAATTTTATCCTTCGTCCCATTCAACAACTCTTTTTCAATCCATTTTGCAGCCGCCTCTGCCATTTTACCAATAGCGTAATTCGTAATGTTGAACTGTGAGTTATTAACTAAAGACTTTGATATCTTTGTCAGCGTTCCGGCAAGAAATCCTTTCAGTTCAATAGAACCAAATTTCCCAGATGCTGACGCCAGTTCCTCGAACTCCGTGGCATATGCCATTGAGATAGTCCCGTCTGATTCATCATAATATGGAATTGCAATGTTTCCACCGATATTGTACAGTGTCGCCATCTGATAGATAGGGCAAATATCGTACACCTTCTCAATAATCTTATTGACGATAGATGCCGGAATCACCGCGCCATTATCCCCTGCAGTAAGGTTTTCGGCACGTTCCTCTGATACGATACCCCGGATATGGTCAGCAAATGCCCTCTCCTCCTGCACCTCTTTTTCCTCTGCCCTTAATTCCTCGTCTCTCTTATTAGAAGTCACATTCAATTCAAGGCCCCTGGCTCTCTCCTCCGCTTTGATTGTCCTGCCGATTGCCTGTATATCTTTTTCCAACTCATCGAACTCACCAGATTCCTCATCTGTCATAGCTCTCTCCTCAGCTTCAGCTTTGTCAAGGATTCCCTGCAGCTTCTCCTGAAGCTCCGCCCGCTGCTCTTTCAATTTCTTTAATTTGTTCATTTCATCTCTCCTCGTTTCAATTTTTCCAGCCTATCCTTATAGGCTGCATTGTCATACTTCGGTTTCCTGGGTTCTATTTCCCGGTATTCTGCATCTGTACAACGCGCTCTGGTTTCAACTTCTTCCTCTGCTCCCGCCCTTACTTCAATAGACGTAGATGAATATACGGGAACTTTGTCCATTACAAGCGTAATTTCATCCATGTCAAAATCTTTTACATACCGTATCGGAAGCCCCTCTGTTCTTTCCTCGATGCTATCCTTTACATTTTGCATGTTGAAAGACCATCCCTTTAGCCGTCCGGCTTTCGCCCCGGCTATGACTGCTTCATCCGTGACCACCGACTCTGCCCGCAGTCCAACTTCATCTTCACGGACGTTTAACGTTCCTTTGGATGTAGAAGCCAGTACCCGGCTTCTGTCATGGTCCAGCAGCATATCAATTCCTCCGGCGCGTTCAAGTGCCCTGGCAAATGCCCGCTGCTCAATGACTTCAATCACCCGTCCTCTGGGTGTCACCACTGGACGGGATTCTCTGCCTGGGACATTTACATATCCTGAAATATGTAGCCCGTCCGCCCTTAATTCTGCTCTCATATGCCCTCACCTCCTTTCGCGGCTTAGTTTCCTTCTATCCCTTCCGGTTTTGTTTTGCTAAACGATGTCTGTATAGATTTCATATCCTGCAAGGCATTTGTGTTCGGCGTATATATTTGCTCGGTTTGGGGATTGAATAGTACCTGGTCAAGCCCAAGTGTAATCCACTCGAACCCGATTGGCTCCATATCTTCTTTTTCCCGAACCTCGTCAATCTGCATAAAATTCTTTTCCAGGGCGATTTTGTATGCTTCGTACCTGTCTTTGATATTGCCCCGCGTCAATTCCTTCGTATCGAAAGCCCAGTAAAACAGCCCTTTTTCTGATTCCAGCAATAAATCTCTATCCAAACTGCACTCAATATCATTCATAATTGCCATGCAGGTCCGTATAAAGCTGTCAACATCCTTATCACTTGGATTTCCGCTCAGCATAGCTCCCGGAATTCCGAACAGTTTGCAGATTTCTACGCTGTTCGCTTTTTTATTTTCGTTGAGCTGCATCTCCACGGATGTATTGGAAGCTTCCTGAAATTCTATCCCGTTATTCAGGACGACTACATTTTCTTCCGAATTGCTATACAGCCGCCGGAATGCCTCTTTTAAAATATCCATCGCTTCCCGAGTTAATTGTCTTGAGGATTTCAGGAATCCCCGTTTATTACCGCCTTTGCGCGTCAAGTTCTCCTCGTATTTGAGTTCACTATATGCTGTGCTGATAATTAGCGGACTATCGTCGAAGACACTCCGTGAACGCATCCCGTCCCTGGTTTTGCGCAGTATTTTGAAAAACTGATGCGGCCTGTAACGCGCCCCTTCAACTAAAATGTCGTAATCTTTAAAAATCGGGTCTGTGTTCTGCTGTATGGAAATTCGTCTTTCATCCACATAGTGGATACTGGAAACCTTCAACCCACGCCAATTAATGAATGCATAACCGCCTTTTCCTAAAAAATAATCTTCCAAAACGGCCCGCCAAAACTGCGTAGCAGTCAATGTGTCGCCTGTATCGCTGTTCAGGAGAAATGTCCGCCCATCTCCCTTCACTTCCTGCACATTTCCAGAGCTATCCTCTTTATATAATTTTATCGGAAGAGATGATATAGTCCCGGCAATCAGGTTAATGCACGCCTGCACCGCCGGAAGTTCCAGCGTTTTTTCCTTTGTAACCGTCGACTTGCCCAACAATGTCCGTAGCAAAACGTCAGATTCTACAATTTCCCCTTTTTCCAGACTTGTGTCTGCCCTTATCTCTTCCTTGTGTTTTCCAAATTGCCATATGTTCATTTTCTTCCCTCCTGTATCAGCATTGCGCAACAAAATTGCCCCCATACAGCATATCCTGCAAAAGCAGGTGTATAGCGTTTATGGTAGACACGACCATATCCACTTTCCCAGCAGAACGCTTTTTGTTGACATATTTATTTAAATTCGTATCCTCTGTGCATCTTGCATTCTGGAAATTGATTTCCAGCATTTTATTATCTGCATATCTAAAATTCTGCTGTAATACCAGCTCCATTAAGAATTTTGTTGCCAAATGCAGTACTGAACTATGCTGCTTGATTTCCACGCACTCGAATCCGTTTTCTTCCAGCTTCTGAACCGTGGACATTGCATTATAACGGTCATACCCTATCTGTACGATTTCGCATCCGTATTTTTCCGGCACGGACATAATAAATCGTTCTATAAACCCGTAATCTATAACTTCATCGCCGCACGCAAAACATTCCCCTCTGCGCATCAATTCCCTGTAGTCCACTTTTTCCTTCTGGGATTTTCTGTCGATTGCATCTTTCGGGATAAAACCGAATACTTTCGCATATACAATCCCGTCTACTTCGGTAACCATGCAGAAAGATGTATTATCCTCTGACTGTGATAAATCCAGTCCGCACCACACTCGACGACCTCGCCAAAACTCATCCGGGATATCACCGCGGCATAGTTTGACCTTCTGGATATCGATATACCCTTCAACTCCAAGTCCCCGGTACAGGATATTGTTGTGTTTGCACAGATAATTTTCCCTCTTGTTCTCGTATAACACAGCAACTGTACGCTTTTTTCTGACTGCTTCGAATATAGCAGCATGTGCGATAGAAACCGGATTCGACTGATAAATGACTCTATCATCTTTCATCCACGCATCTCCGCTTTTTAAATCATCATCCGGCTCATAGAGCAGTGCAAAGTAGCGCCCATCATCTGTTAGACCGTCCAGTGTTTTCTTTGCGATGTCAATCTCAGTCAGCATCACATTATTGTCGTTCGGGTACTGCGTGGATATGATAATCCCCAGTTTGCTAAGCAGTGTAATCTGCGAGGAGCGCATAGCCTCCACCGGGTAATCATCCATAGCCCCGGCTTCGTCTGCCAGATACGCATTAGCCAGCTTTCCGTCCATTCCGTCGCGGCTGTATGCCAGGGGTGTGTACTCGTTGTCGTTCAGGAGGCACTTAACCTGACTTCTGAGAAGTTTGAATGCTGGCTCCTCTTCATCAATCAGTGCGGGGCTGACTTTAATAATTTTCCGTATTGCATTTTTCAGCTCTGAGGACAGTGCGAGGTCTGGTGCAACAGAAAAGAACCGGGAGAAATCCGGTTCTGTCAGCATTAAAATTATGAATATTACGGCTGAATTAAAAGTCTTGAAATTCTTTCTGGCAATTTCCAGCAGCGCCGTCTCGTAGTACCGTATTTTTACATTCTGATACTCCACGCCTGACACTTCGTAATATCTGGTTCCCTCTTTGCACATCGTGCACAGGGTTGCCGTGATAAAAAGCCATGCGTAATCCTCCAGCCCATCATATATACTACACCGTAAGTCTGGATGCACCATAATCTTCAACAGGCGGCATATCTTTTCATATGCCGCTACATCAACATATGCCTCCTCATCTTTCCCATCTGCAATATCAATCCACTTCTGCGCCTGTATTTTCACATATTTCGGAACCATGCGCTCGTTTTCTTTTACGCACCATTTCGCATATTGATAGGCTTTTCCTTCTTTAATCACCCTCCAAGCGCCTCCCTTAATGGATTGCTTTTCTTCTCTACCTTTTTAGGTATGGAACGCAGGGAAGAGGCGATAGTCATGATATTTTCTTTTTCCATGTCCAGAAGCATCTTTCGCTTAGTTTGAACCTGCCTGTCGATTGCTAAAATATTCCGCTGCATGCTGTCTTCCAAGTAGTACGCTTCTTTCCAGGTCATCTCTTCATTTGCCACCAGTGTACTCATTTCCTCCTGAAAACTACAAAGCTGCTGATATATCCGCTCTCTTTTCTGCTGAAAATCTTCACATTCTGCCACTAACAGACAGTAGCGGTTTATCGTTTCGCCATACAAATCATCATCTTTCTCAATGGCTTTTAAGAGTGTTTTTAATCTTTTGAATTCTTTGTGCGCGACTGGATTCTCCCTGACTTCCTTTTTTTCTTTTAGAATTTTTCCTGTCAACAGTGACTCTTCCGCGCTTTTCCGCTGGGCAAGTTCCTTTTTCGTGCGGTGCGACCGTTTCTCCATTGCCAGCACCTTGACTGGCTTTGTTGGTGTTGGCATACTGATTTTTCCTCCTTTCAAAAGCTGATGTGGGAATATTTTATCGCTGTTGGGCTGGCTGTTGGTCTGGTTTTGCCTGAAAATCCCCACCCTAATACCCCGGGGGTAGTCAAGCGTCTTTTCTTTTTGCCTGCTGCTCGTCAATAATTTTTTTGATTTCTTCGTATGATATTTCTCCGCTCTCTGCCATTTCGTGATGCATGGAGCAGAGTGTGATTAAATTATCATCGTCCAGCCTTCTGTCCCAGTCATCACAGATTGGAATTGCATGGTGAACAGATAACCTCTTGTGATTATATTTCCTGATTGTTCCGTGCAGTTCCCTGATGCATGCCTGGCATAGATAATTGTCCCTACATTTAATTTCTACTGCTTTATCAGTCCACTTTTGAGTCCTCCTAAATTTGTCTGATTCCGTATACTTGATTTTTCTCCGAACTGGTTTCTTCCTGCAATTAAATTTGCTGTCATGAATACGCCCACAGTATTTGCATGACTTTAACATTATGTGTTGGTACTCCGTTTCATAGTATCCTGTCTCCTTCTTTCTGCACAACAAAACGCCCCGTATTTTCTACGAGACGTTTTCACTTCTTTATATACTTCGACTCTTTAAGTATAACAGTCAACACCTTAAGTGTCAAGTGTTTTATAACATCTATAATATTTAGAATACATTATTGAAATGCACAATCAGAATCCTTCTGCATTCCTGCTCGGTTATTCCTATTGCTGCCGCTACTTCATATTCAGGGAGGGTATTGATATATTTCAGTGTCAGGAT
>NZ_CALPCM010000044.1:0-19627 GCF_943193015.1 Hominisplanchenecus murintestinalis | reverse complement strand
GGTAAGTGCGCCTTTTTTGCTTTAAAAATAATTTCGATTTTTCTCATTTTGCTATTGACATTTATTAGCTGGACTTCCTGTTACCAGATTGGAGGCGGTAACATAGTTATTCTATCACATTTCAAAGAAATTCCTACAAATTTTCATGCAAAACAATAATATAATAATTATAAAAGTGTTACAATCTGTTTGTATATTCGTATAGTTAAAAGCACGTTTATGCCAGGAATAGCACCGAGTATCAAAAGGATGATGCTGCCGAGCAGAGTTAGCAGGCTATTGTCCTGTCCTGCTTTCAGATAAAGATATATTTGGGACAGATACCAGAAGAAAATCATGCAGCATAGCAGGAGAGCGTTTAATATAACCGCTTTGACGGAGCCAGAGGCGTTAAGGAATATCAGTACAGGTATTGTGAGGTTAAAGCAGATACCTGCGAGAAAATGAACAAAAATATATTTATTCATAGGAATTCCGATGCTTGAGAAGCAGGAGAAATTGCGGCTTTCTTCTCTCCAATATTTGTCATTTAGCAGAATAAAAAATGCGGTTGACAGGAGAAAGATTTTTTCGCCCAACACCTGTATGTTTTGGCAGTAAAAGAGAAAAAGAATTAAAAGGAGCTTTGCAGCAGCCAGGCTTTTGTATTGATAAAATCCCCGAATTGTTATAGTCATAAGTTCTATGAAAGGGTGCTTTCTGAAAAAAGCGGCGCAAAACTTTCCGCTTTTCTGTGAAGCAGCGGCTGAGGCATTTGTTCTCTTTTTCCAATAAAAAAGGCGGTGGACTTGATAGGATATGGAGGGTTTTCCGTCCGGTATGCGTGCTTCAGCCTTATAGTAGTCCAGAGTGGAGCCGATGATAAACAGGAGGGAGGCTATGGGAAAAACGAACCTGATTTTTAGGATAGCGGTATTCCAAATTGCGAGAAGCACAATCATGAAATAATAGTACCAGCCGATTTTCTGGAGCAGAGTACAGATACATTCTGCCCGTCTGTTAAGGGAGAGCTGGTAAAACAGATGTTTATTTCGGTGGTATGATTCCCCAATTGCCTGCTCCACTGCGATGCAGGAGATGAGGGTATGCAATATGGTCAGAGCCAGAAGTATTTTATTTGCATCTGCGGAAAAAACGGTGTTTATCCGCTCAATAAACCGGGGATTTAGGTAGGTTACCGTCAGTAACCCAGTTATCAAAAAGAAAAAAAACTGTGCGAAAGCAAAATTCCGATTTGTTATTTTCCTCCAGATAGCCAGGCCGATACGCAGATCATTTTTCATATATATTCCTCCACGCAATATTTTAAACAGTATATTTTCTATTATTATAGGGTACACGGGGGATAATTGCAAGATTATGCACTTATGTGTAACTATTCAGCGGCAAATTCCAGTTTATCTATTCAATCCTCTATAAACCCTCTATTTTCAAGGCATATCGCCTATTAAATGTTCAAACCTTATGTATTTTCCCTTGTTTTTGCCCTTATGAGCCGAAACAAGGGAAATTTTTTATTCTTCGCCGATTACCTTATCCAGCAGTCTTGCGGAAGTACGCTTCGCTTCCCTTGTAGCGTGAGCGTAAATGTTCATTGTGGTACTGACATCAGCGTGTCCGAGAAGTTCCTGCACATCTTTAGGTGCTGCACCGTTTGAAAGCAGATTGCTTGTATAGGTGTGCCTGAGCATATGGAAGTGGAAATCCTCCAATCCCTCCACCTTTTTTCTTGCTGTCCTACACATAATCCCCACCGTACTCGGTGCTTCAAATGCCCCGTCAGGTCTAAGGCAGACAAAGGATAATTCCTTGTACCCCTCTGGGACTTCCTCCGACCTCGGCAGACTGTAAACCTCATAATAGGTGCGGTCTTTTTCTTTAACCTCCAAATAGTAATTAAGGCTGTACAGTTCCCCGTATCGGAAACGGTTTTTGTGCTGTTTTGCTTTTGCAGCTTTCAGGATTGCGGCAAGCGTATCGCAAAAGTCCACGGTGCGGATTTTTTTACGCTTTGTTGCCCCTATTTCTGTTTTGTGCCTTGCCCCGTTGTAACGCATGCTGCGGCGTACTGTCAAATATTGTTCTTCAAGGTTGATGTCCTGCCAAGTCAGACCGCAGACCTCTCCAATACGCAAGCCTGTATAATAGGCTATCTGTATAGGAAGAAGTGCAGGATTGTTTTTCTTTTTCAGGAAGTCCTCTAACCTCTGATACTGTTCGTAGCTGAGCGTTGGTGTGGAAGCAGTTTCTCCGTCCTCGTCCGAGAACAGTTCGTATTCTTCTTTCTTTCCCCGCCATACCACATACTGCATCGGGTTAAAGGTTATCAGCCTTTTTGGGAATACCGCAAAACGGAACGCCCCTTGTAAAACAGCCGAAAACAATCGGAGATACCCTTTGCTGAGTGCCTTTGCGGTTGTGCCGTCAGGATTTGTACCGCCAAAGCTGAGAAAGTCTATATACGCCTGTAAATGGTCGGCGGTTACGGTTTTCAGCTTTCGGTTTCCTATCGGGTACTGTTTGATACGGTTGACCGTTCCCTGATAGGACATTACCGTACCATTGCTGAGATTGCCGGGTTTCAGTTCTTCCTCCACCCACAGATCGAGCAGCATACCAACTGTGATGTTTTCAGACTTCGCAACGAATTTCTTTTCCTCATAGTCAGCGATTGCTTTTCTGAGCAGGGCTTCTGTTTCAGACTTGCTTTCTGTTCCCACAAACTCTTTCTGTACTTTTCTGCCGCTTTCATCTTCGATATAGAAGCGTGCGTACCACTTTTTACCTTTTTTTCTTACAGAACCTTTTGCCATAGATAAATTTCCCCTTTCTATCCGTGGCAATCGGGACTGTGACATATGGTGTGCGTAAAGTAATAAGGTTACTTATGCCGATGAGTGTCAGTCATCGTTTTCACTTGTCAAAGAGCCACGGAATTTTTCTTTTTCAGCAACCCTTTCTTCGGCTGCTGTCGCTATCCCGAACAGGTCGCCCATCTTTACAGCGGTGCGTCCCTCATCGTAGATATGTAAAATCCCGTCTAAAAACTGTTTCATATCCTCGATAGGAAGTTCCATTTCTTTACGGTAAACCCTTTCCATAATCGCCCCTGACTCAATCGCATAGCGGCGTAAGGACTGCTTTAAGCCTTCGTCCTCGGCTACACGGTCAACCTCAGCCATAGCGTCTGCAAAGTGATAAGTCATAACCGTATAGAGGTCAATCATCTTTCCGAGGAATGTCGTGAGCAGTTGTTGGTGCGGTTCTCCCTTTACCACGGAAGAAACCGTATCAAGATATTTTTTGATATGTTCCTCCATATCCCTTGCACATAAAGTGCGGCTGTCATATTCCTTATCTTCGGAAAGTCCTGTCAGCCATTCGGGAGTGGTCAGGAGTGCTTCTGCCAGCCCGTTGATAATCATTGTACGCTTCGGGTCTACACCGTCCGCTTCATATCTTTGAATGGTAGATTTGTTTACTCCGACACGCTTACCAAGTTCGGGCATTGTTAAGTTTAATTCTGTTCGGCGTTCTTTTACTCGTTCACCGACCTGTTTTGCGGTGAATGTAATTTCTTTTTTCAAGGTTTTCACCTCCTATTGCTGATAGTATAGCATAGCGAAACCTATTTTGCAACCATAAATTTAATAATAGGCAAAAATATTTCTTAATCAGTTGCAAAACAAGTTGACAAGGGATAGCAAAATAAGTATAATTACAGATACATAGTTGCAAAATGCGTATTTTGAAAGGAGGTTAATAAAATGAGCAACATCAAAATGGGTTTAACCATAGAAGAAGCAGCAGAATGTACGGGTATCGGAAGAAATACAATGCGTAAGTTGGTAGACTGGGGCAAGTTGCCTGTCCTCAAGGTCGGCAGAAAAGCGATTATCCGCAGGGATACTTTAGAGCGATTTATGAGCGTCAATCAGGGAAGAAACCTGCTCAATGAAAACGATGTCCGCAAAGTAGAATAAGCATTCTCCAAGCCCTCGGCGTTTGAGAGCGAAATACACCCCTCGCACAAATCTTCGATTTGTACTCTGAGTATTTCGCCCTTGCAGGGGGCACTGTATCACAGCTTCGGGCAAAGCACCGCCGCTATGATACAGAAGAAAACAGCCCTCTGTTTTCTTCGCTGTCCGTCTTCTTACGCCGCCGAAACAGCGGCAACCGATTTATCGGTTGCAAAAAGAGTATGCCCGTCACGGGAGGAAGGAGTATATGGCAAGACATTCATTTATACAAATGTCAAAACTACCAAATGTCAAGGGAAGAATATCCTATATCACAAGCCATGCAAGGCAGGAAAATCTCTATGCCACCTACCGCACCGCCGATAATGAATTTTGGAAGAACCTTGCAAGGGAAAGCCAACAGGAATTTAAGCGGAGCGGCACAGAGGGCAAATGTATCGAAGCAAGGGAATTGATTATCGCCCTGCCCGAAATTTATACAAGATACGAGCCACAGGAAGTCCTTGAAGATTTTACGGAGGAGTTCCGCAGGCGGTATGGTGTGGAGTGCGTGTCAGCCCTCCACCACAACAAACGCAAGACGAATTATCATATCCACCTCATCTTCAGCGAAAGAAAACTGCTTCCTGAACCTGACATCAAGATAGCCACACGCAGCGTGTTCTATGATGAAACGGGAAAAAGGGTACGCACCAAGAAAGAAATCACAGGGGAGGACGGGCAGATACGAAAAGGCTGCACCGTCATAAAAAAAGGCGAGGTTTACGAAAGCCACCTCTTTACCGTGAAAGATGATAAATTCAAAAGCGAGCCTTTTCTTCGGGAGGTAAAAGAGATTTACACCGGCCTTATCAATCGGCATATCTCCGATCCCGAACAGCAGTTAAAGGTCTTTGATAAGAACAGCGTGTATCTTCCCACCAAAAAAATCGGCAAGAACAATCCCAAAGCCGCCGAGATTGAAGCGGATAACGCCGCAAGGCAGGAATGGAACAGGACAGCGGATATGGCGTTGTTATCGGGTATTTCCGAAGCAAAGATTTTAGAAGTCAAGCAGACCGAGATACACGAAAAAGCAAGCCAGTCAATCAAGAGCAAAGGCTGGCTGCCTAATCTGTTCCGTGGGATTGTGGCAAAGGCAAAAGATTTTCTGCAAAACCTTATTCGGGAAAAAGATATGCCACCCAAGCCTACACTTGATATTGATATGGCAGAGTTCCGCCATATGCGAAACCTAATGATAAAAGTACAGGATAAGGCAAAGGAAATCAAAAACTTGCAGGACAAAGTTCTACCGCAGTTGAAACAGCAGCTTGCCGATACAAAGGGGCTTTTCAAAGACAAAGAACGAAAAGCGTTAGAGGTAAAAATCAAAGAAACCGAAGCGGAGATTGCCGACAGGTTGGATAAAATTCCCGATACGCTCAAAGAGGACGGTTATCCCGATGTACAAGTTTTTATGCGTACTTTCCGAGAAATGGAAAGCGTTGTAGAACAATACAACCGTGACCTTGCTGAGTGGGAATATCAAGTCAGCAGGAAATCGACAACCGCCGCTAAAGGACCGCACAGACCGCCCGAAAGGCAGAGCGTGTTAAAACATCTGCGAGAGATACAGGAACGAAACAGGCAGAAACCGCCGCAAAGACAGCGTAAGAAATCCATTGACAGAGATAGCCGATAGGCATTGAAAAACCGCCGTTATGGTTTTACCCATAGCGGCGGCATACATAATCATTTACTGACTGCAAGCGTGATTTTCATATCCTGAACATTGATGATTGTTTCTTTCTTGCACTTCGGACAGTAGAGAGGAAAGTTTTTTAATTCCGTATCTTCCCGTATCATAGTACGGGTTTTATTGCCGCATACAGGGCAATATATCCATTCTGAAATAATAGTTGGCATATAATATCATCACCGCCTATCATTATTTTCATATTCATCAAATTGTTTTGTTTTTTTCAATATCCACAGTGCGTAACTTAAGCTAATAATACATAATACTGCACTTGAAATAATATGAATCTTCATTGAAGAATTTTCAACAGCAAAAACGCTCGAAGAATTTACAAAACTATGTGCAATAATACACGGTAAAAGGCTCTTTCCTTTGTAAAAAATAATTGTAAAAAGAAAACCTATTGCGATTGCATAACAAACTTGTAAGAGTGTAGGTATTAAATCTTTTCCGTTCAGTAAGTTTACAATATGTCCAATTCCAAAAGTAACACTTGAGATAACAATCGCCAACTTTACATTGTCATTGTATAATGCTTTGAACAGAAATCCACGAAAAATAATTTCTTCAATGAATCCAACGCAGAGCATACTTAAAATATATAACACAGTTTCTAAAACAGACAGCTTCATCGTAACGCCATTCCATAGGTTAATACTCATAATTAGAAGTAGCGGAGTAAAATATAAGAAATTTCTAAGGCTTCCATTAAAAGAACACAGACCGTATTTTTCTTTTAAGTTGTGTTTACTCACAAAAACTAAAAGAAGCAATGTAAAAACTATAGCAACGGGTGCAGCAATTATTTTTTCAGTGCCAAGCGAAGCAGAAAAGCTGTCAGCAACACTAAACAAAACAACATAGGAAACAATCCAAACCAATGAGAAATTTAATTCATTTTTCTTATATAAACGATACATTATAATCCTCCTTTTAATGAATAAACTGTTCCGTCAAATACCAAGTCTAAATCAGATATAATCGTCTGTTCGTCATAGGCCATTTCGTTATTTGCAAACATACTTGCATATCCGTGTGCAATCAGGAATAATGAACGGAAAATGGTTTTCGCCTGTTCTGTATTGACCTCTACTTCTTTACTCAGTATAGCTATAATAGGCTGTAATTCTTCAGAATTTATCAACTCAGAAATATTTTTTCCTATAAACTCATTTGTTTGAAATAGAAACCGAAACAAATTTTTTTCTGTTTCAGCAAAGCGTATATAATTCAGTCCAATATCTTTCATCGGATTTTCACTCTGAATATTAGTTATATATTCGGAATGATACTCATCTGCCTTAACATATACAGTTTTTTTCAATTCCTCTATTGTTTTAAAATGATACATAACAGGTTGAGTGGAACAGCCTAATTTTTTTGATACAGCTCGTGCATTGATATTTTCTGCTCCCTCACTTCGTGCTATCTCAAATGCTGCATCTATAATCATCTCTTTTGTAATTTTCACCTTTGGTGGCATATTTTTCACCTCTCTGTCATTTTATAATTATTGTTATATAACATAAATTATAATAAGAGGAGAGATTTTTGTCAAGTTTCGTAACGAAAATATAGTAAAAATAAGCGACAGAGAATTTACTCCCTGCCGCCTTGTCTACTTATGCGAATATAATTTCCCTCTCCACAATCTCCATAGAACAAGCCCGAATGTTATTCATCTGTCCAACCCATTCTAAGGCATTTTTCGCCTTTAGGCGTTCCGTGATACCCTGTGCCTGCTTCATCTGTTCTACAAGTCTTTCAAAGCGTTTCTCCGCCTGTTTATCGACATCCGCAAGATAAGCATTCATCTTGCCACTTGTGAGTAGCGTGGCGTAAAACGCCCTCTTATGTTCCTGTAAATATCGTTTGTGTCGCTGCCCCCATAAACCGATAGGTTTGTTTTCTTTTTCGGCTGGTAAGGTCAGGCAAGGGATATAATAATCTCTTTGCAGTTCATACCAAAGACCATTGCTTTCATCATAAATATACTTGTTCATTAAAAAATCCTCCACTATAATATATTCGCACATATGTCACAGTTCTCCGATTGCCACACTCTGTTATATCTTGTTATGGGATTTTCTTTCCCTTGATTTTGCCCTTATAAGCAGTCAGGGAAAGAGTAAACTTGTGTGAAATCATATAAAGGGATAAGGCGAACACATTGCGATAAATCCTTTATTTTCAATGCTTTTGGAGGATTTTATTGATAACCTATGGAGAGCAATAATCACTCATAATTTTATGGTTTTCAAATTCTGGTTTGTCGGGGAGTTTGTCTCTTACCCCGGATAGTCACGGAATCGATAGTCCCCATGTTTATGCCGGACGCCGGGAAGCCTGCCGCATATCCCACACGGACGGAGACAGCGTTCCGTCGAACTAGCCGCTAACTACAACTAAATACGCTCAGGAGAGCCTTCGCGCATTAGTTGTAGTTAATCGTTAGCTCACCGGCGCGTTGTCACCGTCCGTGTGGGATATATGGCAGGTGCCCCGGCGTCCGGTGTAAGCAAAGGGACTCTCGGAGTCGTAACTGCCTGATGTAAGCGACAAACTCGCATACAAACCGCAATTTGGTAACCAAACCGTAAACTTCTCTCTGATTATGCATGTGAATTTTGAATAGTTATATTCGTATAGCTAAAAGCAGGTTTTTATATTGACGGGCAATTTCTTTTGGGATATTATGACGGTAGGGTAATGAAAAATTGTAGGTTTTTGAAGGAGGAATGATACCCCGCAGCCACTTTATTCGGAGAAAGAAGAACAGAATGAGTATCAATACGGTGTAGGTGGGGATATGTCCCAGCAGTCCAGTATTTTACCGGAGGGCATTAAGGGGAAGGAGCTGCGGAACTGGTATATTATTATTGCAGTTTCGGCAATTACGCAGGAGTTTTTGCTGAGCACAGCGAATGTGACAAATCTTATTACTATGATTATTATGATTGTACTGAACAAAATATATTTTGGAAAAAGAGCGTCTCTATTTATTCAGTAAAAGAAAGGAAATCTATGGTGCAGGGCACAACAAAATATGATATTTTAGAAAGATATTTCGGCTACCCCTCCTTCCGGGAGGGGCAGGAAATATTGATTGATGCGGTTCTTGCGGGGCAGGATGTTCTGGGCATTATGCCCACCGGGGCTGGCAAATCGATTTGCTATCAGGTGCCGGCGCTTATGCTGCCGGGAATTACCGTCGTTATTTCTCCACTCATTTCTCTTATGAAAGATCAGGTCAGCGCATTAAATCAGGCAGGAATCCACGCAGCTTACATTAACAGCTCTCTGACGGAAAATCAGATTTCCAAAGCGATGTATTATGCGGCAAATGGAAGGTATAAGATTATTTATGTGGCTCCGGAACGGCTGGAAACCCCAGCGTTTATGGCATTTGCAGAAAATGCTGATATCCGTATGGTGACGGTGGATGAGGCACACTGTATCTCCCAGTGGGGGCAGGATTTCCGGCCAAGCTACCTGAAAATTGTGCAGTTTATCAAGCAGCTGCCGAAACGTCCGATTATCAGCGCATTTACGGCCACGGCTACGGAGGCGGTGAAAGAGGATATTCAGTGTGTATTGGGACTTTCGGAGCCAAAGGTTCTGGTAACTGGATTTAACCGGGAAAATCTGTACTTTGCGGTGGAGAATATAAGGAAAAAGGATGCGTATGTTCTGGATTATGTGGCAGGGCACAAGAATGAGAGCGGGATTATCTACTGTGCAACGAGGAAAAATGTGGATGCTGTGTTTGAAAAACTTGCGGCGGAGGGGATAGCCGTAACGAAATACCATGCAGGGCTTGGAAATGTGGAACGTCAGCAGAACCAGGAGGATTTTATTTATGAACGGAGCCTGGTGATGGTGGCGACAAATGCGTTTGGGATGGGAATTGACAAGTCGAATGTTCGCTATGTCATTCATTACAATATGCCCCAGAGTATAGAAAATTACTATCAGGAAGCGGGGCGCGCAGGGCGCGACGGGGAACCGTCGGAGTGTATTTTGCTGTATTCGGCACAGGATTTGGTGATTAACCGTTTTCTGCTGAACAGCAAAGAGGAAAATCCCGATTTTACACCGGAGGAGGCGCGGGCAGTCAGGGAGCGGGACGAAGAACGGCTGCAGAGCATGGTACACTACTGTCTGACGAAAAACTGTCTCCGGGAGTATATACTGCGTTATTTTGGGGAGCAGGGAATGGGGGCGTGCGAGAGCTGTTCCAATTGCCGGAAGGAGTTTGAGGAACTGGATGTGACGGAAGAGGCCAGGAAAATCGCGGCGTGTGTGGGGGAGATGAAGCAACGCTACGGTGCGCTAAAGGACTTGACGGAACCGGCGATTAAAGAAATTATGGAGCAGATGATGCTGGATGGATTTTTGTGTAAGACGAAGGATAAATATGCGCTGGTAAAGGTTACGGAAAAAGGAAGGGAATTTTTGGAAAATGGCGGAAAGATTTTTCTGAAAAAAGCAAAAGAGGAGATTGTAGAAGGCGCGTCGGCAGCCGACACTTTAAACCGTGTTTTCGGAACGACAGGAAAGAAAAAGCCCGGAAGAACAGACATTTTGAACAGCAGGGGACTGGAGCTGTTTGATGGACTGCGGGAGCTGCGTATGGCAATCGCCAGAGAAGAGGGCGTTCCGCCGTATCTGGTTTTTTCAGATAAAACCCTGGTAGAAATGTGTATAAAGCTTCCGGCTGACAGGAAAGAAATGCTGCGGGTATCCGGAGTTGGAGAGAATAAAGCGAAAAAATACGGACAGCGTTTTGCAGATAAGATTCTGGAGTTTACGGGCGGGCAGCGGGAAAAGCTGCATTTTGGGGAAATCGAAGAAGTGCTGGGAGGCGGAAGTGTAAAGAAAGCTTCAGCAATCAAACGGGAGTTTTCTCTGACCACAGAGCAGGCAGAGCGTTTTCCTTATGCTGAGAAATATCTTGTGACAGAAATCGCAGAGAAATTAAATGAGCTGCGGAATCCGGACACCACGAAAAAAATCAGCGGGGCGGAAATTTTTCGGTTTGTGCTGTCAGAGGAGCTGGCGTCCCAGGTCTTTTACGGTAGGATTCCCAGGAAAGAAGTTACGGAAAAGGGGAAATCGGCAGGGCTTTTCCTGGCGCCGCGCCTTAGCAAGAAAGGGACGGAGTATGAGGATATTTATTATGATGAGCGGGCGCAGCGTATGATTGTGGAACACTATACCAGATAGTGAATGCCCGCCGTGTCTTTTAGAAGAATGGATAAGCAATATGTGATTGAAAATAAGAAAGGGCGCCTGTGATAAAATGAAATCGCGGACGTCCTTTGCAGATGGCGGAGCCTCTTTGAGAAAGCTATCCGTTCATTGTTGCCGTAGTCAGCTACTTTTAAGAGAGTTTCTTCTTGTTTCTTTTCAATCATATCCATCTTTCTTTCTCCGTCTAATAATTCTTCGATGCCGACATCAAAATAATTTGCGATTTCAATTGCCAAATCAAAGTCGGGCATATTAACTCTATTTTTTTCAGCGGGAATTCAAATTTTTGGATACAAATTTATTTTCTGACAAAATAGTTGCACGTAATTGTGGAAGGGGATATAATAAATTAACAATTTGTGGGGCGTGTGACAAAGGCAATTTGCTAAAAAAGGAGAAGGAAAGAGTATGGGAAAAAGAAAGTGGAAAATGTGGCTGTTGATACTTCTGTTGGCGTGGTCATCCGCGGCAATGGGGAGGATGGAAGTGTACGCATCAGAGACGGAGATGACAGAATCTGAAGAGCCAGAAGCGATGGCTTCCGGCACCTGCGGAGAGAGTCTGACATGGACGTTGGATACAGAAGGGAAACTTGTCGTGTCAGGAAGCGGGGAGATGGAGGATGTGTATGAATGGCATATTCACTCGGCAAAAACGTGGGGCAGATACCGTAAGAAGATCCGGAGCGTAGTGGTTTCCGAGGGAGTGACGAGCACAGGTATGAATGCCTTTGCTGAATGTACGGAGCTAAGCAGTGTTGAACTTCCGGCCAGTCTGAGAAAGCTTGGCGACTCCTCGTTTTATAATTGCAGAAAACTGACCAGTATCGCGTTGCCTTCGGGAGTGGCAGAGATTGAGTCGTACGCATTTGAGGCGTGCATCAGCCTGAGAAGTATTGTACTGCCTTCAGGGGTGAGCAGAATTCAAGGCAGCACATTTTATGGATGCAGCAACCTAGAAAGAGTGGAAATAGAAGGTGAACTGACGGAGATTGAGGGATTCGCATTTTATGAGTGTTCAAGCCTGAGGGAAGTGGAAGTGCCGGAGGGCATGACAGAAATTAATACGTACACATTTTATGGGTGCAGCAGCCTGAAAAGTATCTTATATCCCGGAACAGATAAAGAGGATTGAGGGGTTTGCGTTCGCAGGCTGCAGCGGACTGACAGAGCTGACGGTTCCATCCGGAATCACGGAGATTAAAGATTATACATTCGCATGGTGTACCAAGCTTACCCGTCTAAATGTACCCGATACCTTTATTGCTTATGGAAAAAATGTGTTTTGTGGCTGCAATGACGCGCTTGGTGTTTACCGTTCCGGTCATTCGGAGGCAATCGCGCCAGGCGGTCTGTCAGATCTGGCGGGGGCGGAAAGCAGCAATAAGGGGACGCAGAATTATAATACGTATGGAAGAGTGGTCACGTCTTACCTGGAAGAGAATGGGGATGGGACGATGAACCGTATAGAATATGTAGGAAAGAGATCGGACGATGGAATCGCTGCGGGAAGACATAACAAAATAGGAAACTATGTCACTGCAGAACGCTGCAGCATGGACGGGAGGGTTCTGGATAGAAAAAAGATTCCTGTGGAATTGCCTTTATTCGGCGGGTTTTATGCGGGCGAGGACTACAATTTTCTTGTATTTGGGCAGCCAAATCCTGATGAAGATGACAGTGTGGAGGTTATGCGTGTAGTTAAGTACACGAAGGACTGGCAGAGGCTGGATTCAGTGGGGCTGTATGGGGCGAATACGACGACGCCGTTTAAGTTCGGAAGTCTCAGAATGGCGCAGAGCGGAGATCTTCTGTTTGTGCGCACATGCCATGAGATGTACGCGCTCAGCAATGGGGAAATCCATCAGGCGAATGTGACTTTTTCTGTGCAGGTTTCTACGATGGAAGTTGTTCAGCAAAGCACGGGGGTGTCGGTCATTTTCTTCGGATATGTCACCCATTCCTTTAATCAGTTTGTGCTTGTGGACGGACAGAAGCTGGTTGCGGCTGATCATGGGGACGCGTATCCGAGATCGATTGTGCTGAGCCGCTATAAGAAAGACATTGATAAGCGGCCTCTGAATACCTCCTGTGATACGGTAGATGTTTTTCCACTTTCCGGTTTCACGGGGGATAATAATACGGGGGCTTCGGTAGGAGGGCTGGAGGCTTCGGAAACGTCGTATTTGGTGGCGGGAAATTCTCTTTATAAGGATCTGATTCCTGAGACACGAAAGGTAAGAAATATTTTTGTAACCTGTACGCAAAAGGATAACTTTACGAGCGAAGGAACTGCTTTACGCTGGATTACCAGTTATAAGGGGAATGAGGAGGTATCTACGCCGCATCTGGTAAAGATTAGCGATACAAGGTTCCTCCTGATGTGGGACGTGGATGGTCTTCTGAATTATGTTTTTCTGGATGGGGAAGGAAATCCCGAAGGCGAGATTTATACGTCTGAGACAGGCGCTCTTTCCAACTGTAAGCCAATCGTGTGCAACGGTATGGTTACATGGTACTGCACGGAAGGGGGAGTGCCGCTGTATTACGCGCTGGATCCGGAGAATCCGGAAAAGGTGAGGATTCTGAATGAAGTGCATCGGGTGAAATTCTATCCTTTGGGAGGGGAGATGGACAGCGATTGCATGGACGTCAGGCTGGGGGAGGCTTATGGGGAACTGCCGGAACCTGTCAGAGCGGGTTATATTTTCAGAGGGTGGCGTCCTGCGGTTCAGGGAGGAGACCGGGTGACGGCCGATACCATAGTCACCACATATGGAGATGAAAAGCTGTACGCAGACTGGCATAAAATAGAGCCATGCGGGGAGAATCTGACTTGGGAGATCCAAGATAGAACGCTGCTTATCCACGGGACAGGGGAGATGTATGATTGGGGCAATCTGAAAGCAGTGCCGTGGGAGACATGCGAGCATCTTTTTGACAAAGTGGTAATTGACGAGGGGGTAAGCAGCATCGGGAATTATGCTTTCCGCAGATGCGGGGGACTTATCGATATTGAAGTGCCGGAGGGTGTGACAAGGATAGGATATCGTGCGTTTGAAAGCTGCGTCAGCCTGGAGGGCATTGAGATACCGAAGAGTGTGACGTCGATAGGCTCTTATGTATTTAATGAATGCGTCAGCCTGGAGAGGATTGAGATACCAGAGGGTGTAACGGCGATAGGTGTTCATGCGTTTGGCGGATGCAGCAGCCTGCAGATAGTTGAGATACCGGAGAGCGTGGCAGAGATAGGCTCTTATGCGTTTGTCAGATGCGGCAGTATGGAGGGTATTTTGCTGCCAGATGGTTTGAGGGCGCTTGGAGATTGGGCATTTGGCAGGTGCAGTAATTTAAAAAGCATAGACCTTCCGGAAGGATTGACCAGTATCGGAGAATATGTGTTTTATGAATGCAGCAGTCTGGAAAATCTTGTGCTTCCGGGAGAAATTACAAGGATAGGGAGAAAGGCTTTTGGCAATTGTACGGGCTTGCTGGAGATTACGGTTCCGTATTCGGTAGATGAAATCGATGATACAGCTTTTAGCGGAGTCAATGAAAATCTGAGAATCTTCGGATATGAATATAGCGAAGCTGATATCTATGCGAAAGAGCATGATATAACTTTTGAAAAAATTCCCTGTGATGTTTTTGAGGGCGCTTGCGGTGAGAATCTGGTATGGACACTGCAGGAAGGGGTTCTGACCATCAGCGGGAAGGGGAAAATGGAAAATTGGGCAGGAAAGTCTGAGACTCCCTGGTATGCATACAGAAGGCTGTTTCATACGGCAGCGGTGGGCGAGGGCGTTGAAAATATTGGCGCTTATGCCTTCTATGGATGCGGGAGCCTGGAAAATATTGTTTTGCCGCAAAGCGTAGCGAGCATAGGGCAGTATGCATTCCGGGACTGCAAAAGATTAAAAGAGATCCGGCTGCCGGAGGGAGTGGCGAGTCTTGAAAGAGGCGCCTTTTATGAGTGTGTAAGTCTGTCTCGCATAGAGTTGCCAGAAACGATAAGGAGTCTGGGCACAGAGGTGTTTTGTAAATGTGCGAAACTTGCAGAAATCAGAATACCATATGGGATAAAGAGCATAGGACAAATGGCATTTTACAAGACAGATGAAAACTTTGTGATGTATGGGTATGAAGGGAGCTTTGCGGAAAGCTTTGCAAAAGACTGGAGGATCACGTTTGTTGCAGTGCCGCTGCCGCCTGAATATGAACAAAGAGGCAGTTGTGGGGAGAACCTGAACTGGATATTGAAAAATGGAGTATTGACGATACGCGGCGCAGGAGAAATGCAAGACTGGGGTTGGGCGTCAGCGCCGTGGTATACATACAGAAAACTTATAAATAGGGTAGTAATCAGCGAGGGCGTTACAGAGATTGGAAATTATGCGTTTAGCGGATGCGAAAGTCTGGTGGAAGCAGAGATTGCAGAAGGGGTTGCGTCTGTTGGGACAAATGCGTTTTTATATTGCAGGAATCTTGAGGATATGAGAATACCGGAAAGTGTAACGTCTCTTGGGTCATACGCATTTGAGGGATGCTCCAGTCTTATAAACGTAACCATACCGGAAAACGTAACTCATCTTGGAACATCTGTATTTGAGGGATGTTCCGGGCTTATAAGCGTAACCATACCGGAAAGCGTAACGTCTCTTGGAGAATCCGTATTTGAGGGATGCAGCAGCCTTGTAAACGCTAAAATACTAGGGCATATAAAATATATTTATGCCAACAGTTTTAAAAATTGCCCGGCTTTAATAGAGGTCACGATGCCATATACAGTAACATCTATAAGCAATACGGCGTTTGAAGGACATAATGAGAATTTGGTGATGCGCGGATACAGGAAAAGCGCTGCGGAAGCATATGC
Organism: Hominisplanchenecus murintestinalis; assembly: GCF_943193015.1. Lineage (NCBI taxonomy): Bacteria > Bacillati > Bacillota > Clostridia > Lachnospirales > Lachnospiraceae > Hominisplanchenecus > Hominisplanchenecus murintestinalis. The sequence continues at coordinate 3,775 of NZ_CALPCM010000044.1, read as the reverse complement.
GCAAAAAAACAGTATCACGTTTGAACCGATTCACTATGAGTATACAGGCTCATGCGGTTCCGATCTGACATGGACGCTGTCCGATGGAATCCTGGTGATCCGCGGGGCAGGCGAGATGACGGACTGGCGGAGCTACGACGGCGCTCCGTGGTATTCCTATAAGAATATCATGGAGGAAGTGGTGGTTGGGAAAGAGGTTACGAGCATTGGCGGAAACGCGTTTCATGGATACACCGGATTGAAAGAAGTCACTTTCCAGGGAAATATGCCGGATGTTAAGAGTTATGGTTTTTTTAATATAACTGTAAATGGGCATTATCCGGAGGGAAATCGTTCATGGGAAAATGTGAAAGAAAGATTTGGAGATGGTACATTTGCCTGGAGTGAGTTTCATACCGTCAATGTGCCTTGTGGGGAAGCGCTGACATGGACGCTGAACAGCGAGGGGATTTTGAGTATTTCCGGGGATGGTGAGATGACGCCCAGTGAATCATGGGATCAGATTCCGTGGCATGCTTGTGCAGATATGATTTCCGGAATTGCGATAGAAGACGGTGTGACGACCATAAGCCCGTACGCTTTCTATGGCTGTGTAAACCTGAAAAATATACAGATTCCTGCAAGTATGGCGTCTATAGGGGCATTTGCTTTTGGATGCTGCAATGATTTGACAGAAGGAAGATTTGAGGGGAACCGCCCTTCCTTTGGGAAAAACGTGTTTCATAACGTGGCGGCGGATATGTATTATCCGCCGGGAGATGAGTCCTGGAATGGGATAGAGGAAATGGATAACGGGGGCAGGTTATCCTGGAGCGACCACCTTCATGTCGCCGTAGAGGATATGGCGATAGAAGCAACGTGTACGGAGACTGGCAAGACGGCAGGAAGCCATTGCGGGATATGTAACAGGATACTGGAAGCGCAGCAGGAGACGGAAGCGCTGGGACATCGTGCAGCGGAGGATGCGCCCGAGGAGGCAACGTGTACAAAAGCCGGAAAGACAGCGGGAAGCCACTGTTCGGTATGCGGAGAAATATTGGAGGAGCAGCGGGAAGTCGCCGCCCTGGGGCACACAGAGGGAGAGGAAACGTTTAGAAAAGAACCTGCGTGTACCGAAACTGGTTTCCGAAAATACATATGCGCCGTATGTGGGGAGGAGCAGGAAGAGATTTTGGAAATGTCTGCGCATCTTCTGACGTATTATGAGGCGCAGAGGGCATCCTGTACGGAGCCGGGGGTGGTAGAACACTGGAGCTGCGATACGTGTGGAAAAGCCTTTCTGGATGCGGAGGGAGCCGCGGAAGCCGGCGTTTTAGCTGAAAGTCCATTAGGGCATGAGTATGTCGGTGGAGACTGTATACGATGCGGTGAAAGGAATCCGGACGGAGAGCCGGAAACGGAGACAGAAACAGAGCCGGATAGTGAACAGAACAGGAATCCTGTGATAAACGGATGTATACATGAATGGAACGCGTGAGGTGCATAATCTTAACTGTAAACAACACCTATATTGACGCAGGAGGATATGCACATGAATGATTACAGCAAAATCACAGCCCTTTACTCCCGCCTATCCGTGGGGGACGAGGACAGGGACGGCGGCGAAAGCAACTCCATACAGAACCAGAAGAAATTTCTGGAAAGCTATGCCAGACAGTTAAAATTAACCAATATCCGGCACTACATTGACGACGACGAAAGCGGCAGATTTTTTGACCGTTCTGCCTACTCCCGCATGATAGAGGACGTGGAAAACGGCAAAGTCGGCGTGTGCATTATGAAAGATATGACCCGTTGGGGGCGCGACTATCTCCAAGTGGGAAACGCTATGGAGATTTTCCGCAGAAACAACGTGCGCTTTATCGCGGTAAACAACGGGATAGACAGCGAAAAGCCCGACACATTGGAGTTTGCGCCGTTCATCAATATCATGTCAGAGTGGTACGCAAAGGACATCAGCAAGAAAGTGAAAACGGGCATTAAGACCAAAGGCATGAGTGGCAAGCCAATCGCAACCGAGGCCCCCTATGGTTATGTGAAAGACCCCGACAACAAGGATTTTTGGTTGATTGACGAAGAAGCCGCCGAAGTTGTCCGCCTTATTTTCCGCCTGTTTCTGGACGGGAAAAACCGAAACCAGATTGCCGTATATCTGAAAAATGAGCAAATCCCGACCCCCACATTCTACATGAAAGACCGTGGGCGGGGAACGGCAAAAAGCAGGACGCTGAACGAAGAAAACCGCTACAAATGGAATAAGGCGACCCTGACCCGTATCCTCACAAGGCAGGAGTATTGCGGAGATGTAGTCAACTTCAAGACCACAAAGCATTTCCGCGACAAACGAAACCACTATGTAGACAAAAGCCAGTGGCAGATTACCGAAAATGTCCATGCGCCGGTTATCGACCGCACCGATTTTGAAAACGTACAGCGGATTTTGGAAAACGCCCCTGTCAAGCGACCAAACGGGGACGGGGAAATCCACCCTTTGTCGGGCTTGCTTTTCTGTAAGGACTGCGGCGCAAAAATGCACATACGGATAGATTACAGGAACGGCGGCAAACGGCACGTTGCCTTTTGCAGTGAGTACCACAAGGGGAAAGCCAGAAATCCCAAGTGTCATTCCCCGCATATCATGGACGCGGATTTACTCATGCAGACCGTTTCGGAGGTGCTGAAAAAAATCGCGGAATACTCCATCAGCAACAGGGCGGATTTTGAAGCCTTAGTGAAAAAGAGCCTTGACGTACAGCAGACCGACAGGACAAAGAAACAGCAAAAGCGCGTACCGCAAATCACAACGCGGCTTGAACAAATCGAAAAGGTTCTGGATAAGCTGTACGAGGACAACGCACTGGGAGTAATTGAGCAAGACCGTTACGAGCAGATGTCGCGGAAATATTCGGAAGAATACTATACCTTGAAAGAGGAACTTGCGGAAATCAAAGAGCAGTTGTCCGCTTTTGAGAACGCGGGAGGACGGGCGCAGAGGTTTGTGAAGCTGACAGAACGGTATGCCGACTTTGCCGAACTCACCCCCGCCATTCTAAACGAGTTTATCAGCAGGATTGAAGTGCATGAGCGCGACCAGAAACGGGCGAGATACGCCATTCAGCATATCGGGATATACTTCAACCATATCGGCAGATTTGAGAACGAACTGACACAGCTTGCCGAGCCGACAGAGCAGGAAATCAAAAAAATGCGGGAGGAAATCGAAGAAGCGAAAAAGGAAAAGAGCCGCGCCTACCACCGGGAATATTCCAGAGCCTACCGCGCTAAAAATATTGAAAAGCAACGGGAGTATGACCGTATCAAAGCGCGGGAATACCGGGCGAGGAAAAAGGCGCAAGCCGCCGCGATTGCACAGTAAAAATAACACTAACAAAATAACCGACAGCAGAGAGGGATTTTCCGATTACGGGAAATCCCTTTTCCGCGCCCACAGAAAGGAGCGACCCATTGACAGAAAAGAAAGAAACACCCACCCCGCCCCGAAAGCCGGACGGTATCATCACGACACACAGGAACGGGCAGACCATTGTTGCGGAGTTGTTTTTCAACCACAGCGGCACAGAAACATTCCGTGACAAGATTTTGAAAATGATACTTGCCGACAAGCAGGAATAAAACGGGAAAACGGTTATCTGTAAAAATCCATTCCATTCCTATCCAATCCATTCCACACCAGACATGAAAGCAATTTGGTAATATGTCAAGAGGAAAATGAAAAAGATTTTCGTGAAAAAGGGTAACCTTAATAAACCTACGG
>NZ_CALPCM010000043.1:0-19860 GCF_943193015.1 Hominisplanchenecus murintestinalis | reverse complement strand
GAAACAGCGTGGCAAGTTCTTTTTCGGATCCAAAATAGCAGCGTTGAATTTCCGAAAACTCTTCAATTATGTGAAGGACTTAGGGCATTATGCCCAAAATCTAGTACTTGCATAAAACAAGGCAGGGAATACCCGACATATATGCTCAAATGTTCGGCAATATACTACAAAATATGAATTTTTCAAGGTACTATAGGAATAGGGGCAAATTTATTTATGGTTTTGACCCCAATATCATATATATTTTTTTATATATATAAGGGTTGGAAAAACTTTCATACATTCTTACACCCCTTAAAACCCTTGCCTGTATTGGGTTTTAAAGCAGGCATTTTTACACTTTCTTACACCCTTTAAAAACCCTCATAAACCAGGCTTTTTCTGTATGCCATTCCTGTACTTTCTTACAAATTTTCCTACAAACTTTCTTACACTTTCTTACAACTCAAGCTGTATGTTCCATGGCATTTCCTTAATTATATTTTACTGGCATATCAATTCCCGAAAAAAAAGCATAGTTAAAAATGCTTCCATTTTCAACCATGCCTTTTTCTATCTGTATTTTCAGCCTATGCAAATTGTAATAAAAATCAATATGTCTTTTCCGTAACCACATTCTTATTCATAGCACAGGCTGTATTCCTTTGCATCCGGCTCATCGAACATCTGCTCGTCCAGCATGGACTGCAGTCTGGAGCGTATGTATCTGCATCCCAGGCCGCTTTTTTCAGCATCAGAAGCCAGCTTTCTCTTTGTATCCTTATCCACGGTCAAGGACACATGGTGCGATTGTTCAATCTTCTGTATGGGCGAGGCCGGGCTTTCCATGATGGCTTCAAAATCTTCCGCACCCAGTGCATTAAGGGTAACTATCTGGTTTATGCGCCCCACAATTTCCCGGCGCACATTGCCGTACTGAATCAAATCTTCTTCACTGCATTCGGCAATCCGGCTTTCTTCCCGTTCCGGCTGGCAAAAGCCGATGCTCCCAGATGCTTCCGTCCTCTCCTGAAGCATGCGCTCAAAGCTGCCGCACAATACAAGGGATATGCCGGAGCAGTCAACGGTGATTTTTTTGTTCCGGTCGCCTTCATCCACAAAAGCCAGCGTATCCCCGTCCATGATTTTCAAAAGCTCGTTCTGTATCTTCTGCCCAAAGTCTGTGCCACCGGAGCCAATGGACGGCTCAAACAGCTTGTCCGCTTCGTCAATGACGATAACCAGGCATTCCGCCGTTTCTTTTGTTTCTCCTGTGAAAATATCTTTTATATGGTAACTCCCTTTCCAGCCGTCACATGTAAGCTGCGGCCCGTTGACAATGCGGATGAAGTTAAATTTCTTCGACAGGGTGCGCCATATCTCGGTTTTGCCGCAGCCTGTGGCCCCTGCCATGACGATGTTTCGGCTGTTGCCGTTTAAATGGTGGTACATAAGCATGGAGGCCGCCCGCTTCGCCGCTTCCTGCCCGTATATGTGCTGGTCCAGATAATCATAGATGCTGTGGGGCGTCCAGCCTGCGTCGCCATCAAACGGTGTTGGCCCATCCACTGGCGAAAAGTCTAGGTCTTCATTTATAATTCCTTCATCACATTCACGCTCTTCCGTGTAATAATCAGTCCTTACGGATGCATCCGCCAAAATTCCGGCAATGTCGTCAATTTCCACATCGGAGATATCCGTCTTTGCCAGGGCGTTTAACAGGATTTGTCCAACCGTTTCCGAAGGCTTGTAATGCCAGAACGAAGAAAGCTCTTCTGCATCCGCTTCCTTCCGGTAATACTGGTCATCTGTGAGCTTATCAAATTCCCCGGCGTGCGCACGCGCCTTGAAATCATCCACCGGGTTAGACATATTGGCATGCATACCATTCTTGCCTGCCATTCCTATATATACTTTCCAGAATTGCTTTGCCATATCGTGTGTCATATACAGTCCTCTCCTTTTCCTGTGCAACAGTTGAAAACGCTTCCCGCCCGCAGGCTGGGAAGCGTCATCTGTTAATTGAATGGAAGCTCTTCGTCAATCCCGTCCGGGATATCCATAAATCTGTCATCGTAACTTTCCGCAGCGCCAGAGTCTGGCTGCCCGTTATCGGCTCTTTTCTCCAGAAATTCCTGCCGTTCCACCACAACGTCTGTCGTATAGATTTTCTGCCCTTCCTGGTTGGTATAGCTGCCAGTCTGGATGCGTCCCTCTACGGCCACGCGCATCCCTTTGGCAAGATATTTTTCAGCAAACTCTGCGGTTTTGCCAAATGCGATACAGGGAAGAAAATCCGCCTGCTGCTCCCCGTTTTTCCTGAACGGACGGTTTACTGCCAATGTATATCGGGCAATCGCTGTATTGTTATCGTTCGTAGAGTAACGAATTTCAGGGTCACGGGTAAGTCTTCCAATCAATATAATCTTATTCATGTTTTTCTCCTTTTTGTAAATATTCTCTTTGTAATACAGCCGATTTTGACTGTTTTCTCAAACTTTCTCCCGGTGCGTCAGCACATTTATATTTATGTTGCAAATTTATTACTGTAAATAAAAAACGCCACAACTGTACGGATTTGTATGTTATGGCATTTCATTATTAGGCTGTATTGTTTTGAGCTGAAAAATAGCCGTCCTGCACAGATTAAAACCTGCAGAACAGCTATTTTGCGTTTTAATATTCATGGTTGGAGAGTAACCATTATGCCAGCTGCAGTTCTTTTTCTAATTCAAGCACTTGTTCCAGCGTAAGCCCGGAATACATCGCGATTTTTTCCAACGGCAAATCTCCGTCTTCTATCATTCTCACTGCAGAATCTATTTTTTCCTGTTCCACACCCTGCTCATATTTTTCCTGATAATGCATCTGCAACGTCATATACTCATGACTCCATTCTCCATCCTTTTTGGCAGACTGCGCCGTTTCACCTGGTTTTCCAGTAAAGTCCTTTTTTTTCATAGCATACTCATAATAAAACTTTGCATCATCATTAGTGAAATGAAATTCATCCTGTATTTTCACTATTATGGTATCATCACTTGCATTTATTTTCTTCAAATCTGATATTATTTTGCATAGTTTGTCCATAAAAGCCGTGTACTCATTCATTCTTTTTATAGCTTCTTCTGCTTCTTCAAGGTACACTATTGCACTTTCTTCAGACAATCCCTCTTTTTCCTGTAATATTTTTAAAATTCTTTCTTCTGAAATATTGCATTCTCTGCACGCGCTAATGATGCCATAAATTTTTCCTTCTTCCCTCTTTTCCCTATACCGCATTTCCAATGTCATAATCTCAGCTCCCATCTGCATTCCATTTTTTAGTGAATCATCCACATTGAAAATTTTAAGGCAAAACATTTTGTAATGCTTTGCCCGTGACTTTCCTTTCTAACTGATATGATATTCCTTATAAAGTTCCTGACGGTATCCTTCATCCTGCGACACTCTGACAATATCAGATAGCCTGCCGTCTTCATTTAGTAACATTATCAGGTTGGCCATCTTGTTCTCTCCATATTTTTCTCCTATTTCCCTATTTTCCTGGTCACGCATTAACAATGTCATATACCCATGCCTCCATTCTCTGTTTTTCCGGGCATTTTCCACTGCCTCTTCCAGTTCATCCACGAACGGGTCTGCTGGTTTCTTCCCGGCTACATAATCTAAAAACGCTTTCAGTTCCGGGCTGACATCATTCATAGTTCCTGTATGAAGCAAATTTTAAATATACTTTTTAGCAGCTTCTAAACTCAAATTGAATTTTTCCTGTAGCTTTTCCAATATCACCTGAACAGGTACGTCCATATCTTTCAGTGTAGATACCAGAACAGTAATGCCTTCCTCGCGTCCTTCTTCGCGTCCCCGATTCATTATTGTCTTCGCTTCATATTCTAATATCTTTCCGCCCATAACTGATTGCACTCCTTTCTTTACTGAATCATATTTTACAGCAATGTGCTCCAGAACCTTATTGGACATATCACAAATCGTACATTTTGCATACTCAGTAATATCTCCCTGTTCCATTAGCTTTTCCAGCTTTGTCTTTATCATTGCGTATTCTTGTTTTAACGACTCCAGTTCTGCTCCATTTTTCTCATATTCCTCAAACCTCTTCTCATGGGAAAATATATAGAACGGGATTAAAAACAGAAGCTTCTTATCAAATATCTCTTCTATCGTGTACTGCTGTGACTTCATTAAAGGAATGCCATAAGTAACACCTCCGCCGGGAGTGACCATCTTGATTTTTAACTTATCCGGCGTCGAAGCATTACATCTTAAATACAATACTGCTGAATGCGGGAATGTCACAGTAAGGATATTCCCCTTAATCTCTCCCTCATCAAGCGCAATCTGGGTGTCGTATTCAAACATCCTTACCAACATACTATTATCTGTGCTGCTCTGGCATTCCAAATGGTACTTTTTCGTTTCCGGCCCTACTATTATAAAGCTTGCGTCTGTAATCCGTCCGTCTTCATTTCCGCCTTGCTGGTTCAGAAAATGTTCATTGGAAGAGAAAATAACCTTTTCCTTTCCAGAGTATCTTTCACGAAACACTTCGTTAATCACCGGAATAATCAAGCTGCTGCAGTCATTTAATAATGTACGGAACACATCGTCATACGGCGTATTCGTCAGTTTAACCTCACTCATTGGCATTCTCTCCTTTCCAGCCTTCCCTTACTCTGATTATATCATGTTTTGGCAGCCGCATAAAGAGTTGATTTCTGTATCAGCTGCCATTATGGTATCTTGTATCTCTTATAGTGTGGTTTTGATAATTACAGAAAAATCATACTATATTTATATATAATTTAGCATTGACCGACTTTGTAAGCGGTATTATTCAGAATCATGCCGCAGCAGCCGGAAGCCGGGCGCTAAGCACCCTCTGCTCCCAGTCTGTGATAAATGCCTCAACTTCCGGCGTCATGCTGCAGTTTCCTGTGCCCCGTACCTGTACCGCTTTTTGTCCCTGGACTTCAATCGTATAAAATGGCTTTTCTTCGTCAGAGCTTTTCCGCAGGAACAGTATGACACATTCTTTGTTAGCCGCACGTTCCACATAGCCGCCCACGCAGTGATGCAATGCATGCCCTTCTTTTATAACATCATCCGGCGTATCAGGATACACGATTTTCAAACCGTCTTTCTCAAAATCCAGCTGCCCGGAAAGCTTCTGGTATACAGCGATAAAGTCACATTTTATTTTAGCGTCTTTCCTGTGCTTTATCCGGCGGGCCGCTTTATCGTGGGATTTCTGTAAATCTTTCGGGTACAGGACAAAGCTGTTCTCCATGTCGTATCCCAGCTTATGGCACATATCCAGATAATCCCTGTACTCTGACACCAAATCCTGCATCTCCTCGTACCGCAGCACGCCATGAGGATTTTTCCGCAAACGCAGGAATCCGTATTGATTATCCATGTACCTGATAAATTTATGCACCGTCATATGCTCAAGGATTGGCAGGACGTCCCGGTTTACTTCATGTTCCAGCTGCCACAAGAGCAGTTTTTGTCGGTCTTTCAATCCAACATATCCTTGGAATATCTGCAATGTGGATATATCTACGTTTAATTCCTTTAGGAACTGCACATCTTCGGCTGCTGCTCTCAGTATCCGGTGTGTCCGGTTTTCTGTTTCGTCCAGGCAGTCCGGATGATGGCGGTATGCCAGGTCTGTTACAATTTCATAGAATCCGGTTTTCACCAGATGCTCCAGACGCGGATGCTTTAGATATGCGGCAAGAAATGGCAGCGACTGCATCTGTTCCCGGAAATGGCTGTAATAGCCGTCAATAGGGCAATACTGCCATGCAGTGCCATTTAGTTCGTCTGGAAGATTCCTGGTGTATAAATGGGCGCATGTATCAGCCTCGAAACTATACTGCCATTGGCTGAACAGAGCTGGACGCTCTCCTTTCTTCCAGTCCGTCAGGATTCCGCTGCCATGCTGGTAATAATAGCATTCAGAGTCAATCTTCCCATCGCCGCCATTTTGCCGGATAAACTGCCGGGCATTTTCGTAAATATTTATTTCAGGCGTGTCATCTGTGTATGTGTAATACACTTTTACAATCCGTATCACCAGTTCGCCGTTGCCGACATTCTGGATGACCTGGCAGGTGTCACGGTCTGTCATACAGCATCCACGGCGGGAGCGTGGCTTCATGATAAGCTCATGCTTGCAATGTGGGCAAACTGCTTTGTTCCCCTGCTTTACGCCAGATAATCGTATTTCATGGCCGCATGCAGAGCATACACCGGGAACATCCTTTCCGCCACGCTTATAATCATAGTAAAAATACGCAGGCATGACGGATTTATGAATCCAGCCTTTCAGCCCACGGGGCAGGGCTGGCACGCCAGACATACGGCTGATGATTGTATTTTCACGGATTCTCTGGCGTTCCTGTCTGCGCTTTTCCAGTATGTCATTCTGGGCTTTGAGCAGTGGTTTGAACCCACTGCCGGGACTGCTTTTAAAATACTTGCAGAGGCGCATTTCATCTGCTGCAGAGTAAAAAGCGCACTTATCTTGAAAATCCCAGCTGTATCCTAAATTTATAAATGCCGCTGTGCTCCATGCTGTACTGCCATCTTCCCGGCGTACCAGAGTTATATAATCATCTTTCGTCTGGAAGACTGTACAGCACGGCTGGAAGCTCCCCTGTACAGCCTCTGTGCGGGAATAGACATACAGTATCAGTGTTTTGTGATGGTCAATCATCTTTATTGCCGTACGGATGATATAGTCAATCTGCCCTGCATGGAGAATCCCATTGCCTGGTGCCATTTTTAAATCAGTGTCAGCGAATCTCCGGCATTCTCTTTTATTTAACATTTAAGACACCCCCAGTAAGCTCATTTGCTGGTAATCATTTTTCTTCGGTTCCTGCTTTTTCTCTGTTTCCTTTTTAGCTGCTTTCTTAGACTTTGTAGTCCCTTTGGCTTTGGATGCAGCATTGACATACGGACGTGGAGTGAACTTTTCTTCTTCCACATGGTCTTCCTGTGCGTCCGGGTCATTGAAATAATCAATACTCCATTGATATACTAAATCGTCTGGGACATCGCCACCGTAAACTCCATTTTCCGGCCTGATGTCATTATCTTTCATTTCCTGTTGGAGATAATCTTTTGCCATGCGGTTGATATAATGGAAACAATGAATCATAGATTTGTTCGGATTCATAGTCTGCCGGGCAAATGCAGGGTCTTTGCGGCACAGGTTCTGTATATGCTCAGAAACACATTCTTTCATGTTGCGGCGGGTGAGTTTTTCTGTATCTACACGGACACGTTCTGTGGATGCGGATACTATGTCAGCGTCACTCATGCTCTTAATTTTCTCAAGAGCAGCTTCCCTTTCCTGCTTTTTCGCAAACTGTTTGGCTTCCCACTCTGCCCTGCGTTTTGCCTCAGCTTCTTCATGAGCCTTTCTCTTAGCGTCTTCTGACGCATCCAGAGGCTTTCCTGCTGGGATAGTGCGGTCAGACATATCCATTGTCAGTTCCTTTGCAGGTGGTTCTGATTGTGCCTGTGCAGATGGCAGTTCTTTTGCAGGAGCCTGTGCCTCTGCTTGCGATTTCTTTTCCGGCTGCGGGGATTTATCCTGTCCCGTCTGTACAGTAGGAGCCTTTTCAGTTGGAACAGATTTTTGCGGAATATTAGGCTCCTGTGTCTGGATTGCCGGAGCTTTTGGCTTTACAGGCTGTGAAGCTGCTGATTTTGCCTGCTGTTGCGGAGAAACAGCAGATTTAGGCTGTGAAGCTGTAGCTTTAGGCTGTTGTGGACGGGATGCCGTAGCCGTTCTGGAAGCCTGTGCGCTGCGAAATGGAGCTGTGAATAAATCCAGTCCAGCCATATTAGAATAACTCATATACAATACCTCCCTTTGTACTGATGTGTTGATTGGTTAAATGAAATCCCGCACAGACATTCCGGGCGCATCCCACGGATTGCTTGGGGAATAATCACGCTCTGTACAGGATGAATGCTGTATTTCTTCGTTGTGATATTCAGGCTCCTCATCGAACTCTGGCTCATCTTCCGGATGTTTCAGCATTTCAATCCATTCATCAAGCTGTTTGTCTGTATAATGCTTTTCAGCTTCTGCAATCTGTTCTTCTTTGCTCTGGCATCGGTTTACCCGACGGAGCAGAAGGACAGCTTTTAAAATCTTTAATTTCCTTTCCATATGAATCTCCATTCCCTGCCTGTACTCTGGCAGAATATTATTATTAAGGCACCCGTAGCCCCCAAATGGGGGCTATTGATGTCCATAAAGCATAGTATTACGCTGCACTCCCGGATTGGGATACACCGCCGATGTTAAGCTCTGCATCCAGCTCTGCCAGACGTGCGGACTTAACGCGCAACTCTTCTTCGTACTGGAACGGCTTATTGATTTCTGATTTAGCGGCTTCCTGCTGCTGGAGCAGGTTTGCCAGAGTTGTTTCATAATCTTCCAGACGTTCCGGGATTTTGTCCAGTGCATTGTCAATTCGTATCAGATTGCCGCGAGCATCCGTTCCCAACTCAACATTGTAGGCAATGGCTCCTTTCAGGCTCAGTTTGTGGGTGAATCCGGTGAATTTGACGTATAAGCCAAATCCCCGGTAACTGCCAATGGTTACTGGCTCTTCACTTGTCACATCCTGTATGGCATCCATCAGGGCTGTCCCAGCATCCGTCTTGTCTGTATAGGCTGCGCCCAGTATCTCCATCCCGGCAAATCCTTCTGCTGGGCGGGGATGCTGGCTTAAAGTCTGTATATCGGCTGTTAAGCCAGCAATAAAGCCTTGCGCCTGTTGAATCTGCTCCGGGAAATGTTTTAACACATTGTCTTCCAGACGGTATTGTTTGCTCTGGTGGTCGGCTTTCATAATCTTCAAACGCGACACTTCCACGTCCAAATCCATACGTTCTTTAATGCGTGGGTCGCCAGCGCACAATGCTTTTATCTCAGCGAATGAGAGTGTAGCTTCGTCCACGTCTTCACAGCTTCGTACAGGGGATTTGCTGGTCATAATCTGGCTGATGAACTTTTGTTTATTTTCCACCGTCTGCCAGAGGTACGCATCGAATGTCGCGTTTGTCACATACCGGAACACATGCACTTTCGCGTTTCGGTTGCCCCTGCGTTCGATTCTGCCTTTTCTTTGAATCAGGTCACGGGGGCGCCAGGGGCAATCCAAATCATGTAAAGCTATGAGCCTGTCCTGTACGTTGGTCCCGGCGCCCATCTTCTGGGTGGAGCCGATTAAGACACGCACCTGTCCGGAGCGGACTTTTGCGAACAGCTCTTTCTTTTGTATGTCGGTCTTGGCACTATGTATAAAGGTAACCTGTTCTGGAGCCATGCCGCCAGAAATCAGTTTTCTTCGGATGTCGTCATAGATATTTGTAAACGGAGCATCTTCAGAACCGTCATTTGGTTTTCCAGATGGCGTCGCAATGTCGCAGAACACCAGCTGCGTTAGTTTTTCTGAATCGCCTTCTTTCCATATCTTTAAAATATTTGCCACGCATTTATTCACTTTCGTTTCCGGCTCGTCCGGCAGCATGGGGTTAATAATTCTTTGGTCAAGCCCCAGCTTCCGCCCGTCTGATGTGATACGCAACATATTATCAATATGCGGGTCGATTCCGCCGTGGACTTTCTCTGCACGTTTAGACAGTGCTTTGACCATGGTCTGCTGAAACTCTGTTGGCTCTGATACGATATTGTGGTATTCCACTTCCGGCGTAGGCAGGTTAAGCTGGTCTGCAGTTTTTATATCCGCAATTTCTTTGAACATATTCATTAGTTCCGGCAGGTTGAAGAACTTGGCAAAACGTGTACGTGCCCTGTATCCAGTGCCTTCCGGAGCCAATTCCAGGGCGGTGGTGGTTTCTCCAAACCTTGAAGCCCAGCTGTCAAACTGCCCCATGCCCATCTCCTGCAGGCGGTCGTATTGCAGGTATCTCTGGATAGAATACATTTCCGTCATACTGTTGCTGATAGGGGTTCCGGTGGCGAACACAATGCCCCTGCCGCCCGTGATTTCATCCAGATAACGGCATTTTGCAAACATATCGGAGCTTTTCTGTGCATCTGCCGTAGACAGGCCAGCCACGTTGCGCATTTTGGTGTATAAGAACAAATTTTTGTACAGGTCCGATTCGTCCACGAACATCATGTCAACGCCGAGTTCTTCAAACGTGACCACATCGTCCTTGCGTCCATTTGCCTGTAACTTTTCAAGCCGCACTTCCAGGCTTTTCTTGGTACGCTCCAGCTGCTTAATGGTAAAGCGTTCTCCATGGCTGGCTTTCACTTCCCGGATGCCGTCTGTAATTTCGTCAATCTGTTCCCGTATCAAGCGTTCCTGGCGTTCCATGCTTATCGGGATACGCTCAAATTGTGAATGCCCGATGATGACTGCATCAATGTCGCTTGTGGCTATACGGGCGCAGAATTTCTTACGGTTACGGGTTTCAAAATCCATTTTAGTTGTGACCAGAATATTCGCAGCTGGGTACAGCCTTAAGAATTCAGCCGCAGTCTGCTCTGTAAGATGATTCGGGACGACGAATATTGACTTATGACACAGCCCAAGGCGTTTGCTCTCCATAGCGGCGGCAATCATTTCAAATGTTTTCCCAGCCCCCACTTCATGCGCAAGCAGAGTATTCCCGCCATACAGCACATGTGCAATCGCATTGACCTGATGGGGCTGGAGTTTTATTTCCGGGTTGATGCCTGAGAATACGATATGGGAGCCGTCATACTCACGCGGGCGGGTATTGTTCATGGTTTCGTTATAGTGATGGACAAGCATCTGGCGGCGTTCCGGCTCCTTGAATATCCAGTCTTTGAATGCATCTTTTAAAGCCTGCTGTTTCTGCTGGGCAAGGGTTGTCTGTTTTGCGTTCAGGACACGTTTTTCCTTTCCGTCTGCGTCTTCTACAGTATCGTAAATACGCACATCGCGGAGATTTAAGGAATCTTCAAGGATTTTATATGCATTTGCCCGGTCAGTACCATATGTCGTGTATGCTGCGACATCGTTATCCCGAACGGCGTTCTTGCTGGTGATACTCCACTCCGCTGTAAATGTTGAGTAATTTACTGTGATTCTATTACGCAGGTAAGCAGGTGTGTTCAGGGTTTCATACATGAATTGCTGGACATAAGATTTATCAATCCATGTCGCGCCCAGACGTACTTCAATCTCAGATGCGTCAAGGTCTTTTGGCTGTGCAGCTTTCAGAGCCTTGACGTTAATTTTATACGCCGGGTCTGTGGACATTGCTTTTTGTGCCTGCCGCAGCTTTTTACGGACATTGCCAGACAGATATTCGTCTGCTGTCTGCCAAATATTATTCGTTGGGTCTTTATAGATTACGCCCTGTAATTCCCGAATCAGCTCGGATTCACTTTTTCCGGTCAGCTGTGACATAAACAGCAAATCCACTTTGGCGCGTTCTCCAATGGATACAACCAGAGCTTCCGATGCCGTGTCTACGCTGGTGATTGTCTTATGCTGTTTGATAGTGCGTTTCGTAAACATATCCGCTTTGCGTTCCAGCCTGCCGTCTTCATCCAAGATTTCCAAGGAGCAGAGCAGATAATAGCTTGAATCCCGCTCAAACGCCAGACGGTTCGCACGGCTGTTAATCAGGCCGTATTTACGGGTGTAAGCGTCGTATAACTGGTTTAACTCTGCCTGCTTTGCCGTGATGGCGCTGTCAGGCGTGTATTCGTCCATCTGCAGGGCAATCAGCCTGTGTACGCAGTCACGCAGTTTTATCATGCCTTTGACACGTTGCTCGGCTGTTGCGTTCAGCTCGGCTTTCTTCATCATAGAATTCTCACGGTAGTACACTTCGCCGTCTACCAGAGTGAAAGAATAGTTCTTCACGCTGTCGTCAGCCGGGAGCGTGTCTGCCGGAGTGCTTTTATCCGGTTCTGCTGGCACGGCTTTCTGGTAGGTCCCACGAATAAATTCCATTGCCTTTTGGAGCTGTGTGGCAAGGCCAACGTCTGGAACAGGAACAACTGTATAATCCTGCCTGCCATACTGTGTGCTTTCTGATGAAGGCGTTCCCAGAACCATTTCGGGATGATTGAGGAAATAATTATTGATAATAAATCCATCTGCATTCTCTTCAGTATGTACCCAATCTGGGATTTCGTCTGCTGGGGTATCGCGTTTCTGTAAGAACAGGATGTCAGACACCACTTCTGTATTAGCGTTCGCTTTAAAGGCGTTGTCAGGCAGACGGACAGCCCCAAGCAGGTCCGCTTTTGTAGCCAGATATTCCCTTACGTCTGTATCCTTGGAATCCATTGTGTAACGGGTGGTGATAAACGCCAGGATGCCGCCGGGACGCACTTTATCAAGGGACTTAGCCAGGAAGTAATTATGAATAGAAAAGCCCAGCTTGTTGTATTCCAGGTCGTTGACCTGATACTGCCCGAATGGCACGTTGCCAATGGCAATGTCAAAGAAATCATCCGGGAAGCCTGCCTTTTCATAGCCAGTAATATCAATCCGGGCATTGGGGTACAGCAGCTTTGCAATGCGTCCGCTGATGCCATCCAGCTCCACGCCGTACAGCTTAGATTTGGACATTTCTTCTGGCAATAAGCCGAAGAAGTTTCCGACGCCGCAGGCAGGCTCCAGAATATTGCCGTATGTAAAGCCTATACTGCCGACAGCCTGATACATTGCCTTAATAACAACCGGGTTGGTGTAATGGGCATTCAGGACAGATGCTTTGGCAGATGTGTATTCTTCCGATGTCAGTATATCCTTAAGCTCCTGATATTCCTTTTCCCAGCCAGTCTTGTCCGGCTCGAATGCATCCGGGACACCGCCCCAGCCGACATATTTAGATAAAATCTGCTGTTCATCAAACGTGGCAGTGCGGCCTTCGGATTCGATTTGCTTCAATACAGTGATGGCTTTTATATTCATTTGGAACTTGGCTTTGGGTCCACCCTCGCCCAGACGGTCATCTGTGATTGTAAAATTACAGGGTACAGGAACAGATACTTCCCGTGCGTCGGATGTGTCCTGAACGACTTCTGTTTCCGTGAAAACTGGCTCTTCTGTATCCGGCGTAGACTGCTTCGCGTTGCGTGAATCATGCTGCAGCATATCATTCAAACGGTCTTTGCTTTCCACGCGGAAGATTGGGTATCGTTGCGACGGGTCACGCAGCTGCACATCATACATGTCAATTTTCGTAATCTCGTAGGCCGTATCTTCCAGATACACGGTATCGCCCACCTGATAATTTACAGGCTGTGGCTCCTGACTGGCATGTTCGGATTCCGGGTTATCTTGAATGCTGTTTTCTGTATCTGTTACTTCAGCAGTGGCAGGCTCTGGCTCCTTTGTAGCATCTTCCTGAGTGGCTTCAGCAGTGGCAAGCTCCGGTTCTTTTGTAGCATCTTCCTGAACAGCATCTGCTTTGGCTTCATCTGGTTCCTGTGCAGGAGCCGTTGATGGCTGCACATCACTGGCATTACCCTGCGGCTGTACAGGCTGAGAGATGTATTGAACTGTCGATATCTGATGTTCGTGGTTATAGATAGTGACCGCAATCGTTCTGAGCATCTGCTCGCTGTATTCACTGACGGCAGCACCGAGAACCTTGATGATTCTTTGTGTGTTAAAGTCTGGGATATACTGAAAATCTTTGCTTTTTAGATATTTCTCTGGCTGAAAGCCGCATCTGGCAAGGAGTACATAGGAAATGCTTGCCGCAGCAGTCAGCCGGAATTCCACACTGACCTCCGGCTCTTCCAACTCTTCCAAAAAGCTCCCTTCACACTCATACATAATGTCTTTATGAAAGTTCTCCCAGTATCCGTTTGCCATATTTACGGCAATCATCTCAAGCTGATACACAAGGCCTTTCTCCCCGGACACGCCGAACTGTTCTTCCAGAGCCTTTGTGACAATGCCACGGTATTCTTGTTTGTACCGCCACTGGAAAAGGCTGGCCGAATTTCTCTTTAATTCCGTATCCCCGATGTCAAAGACGTAACGTATCTTAGGGTAGCCGTTACGGACAGTGACAAGACCAATCCCCTTAGAGCCACGTCGGATATGCCGGTTCATCCGCCTGGTCCATAAGTCAAACTCAGCGCATGCCGTAGCTTTTGGACGCTGGGAATGAATCATCAGCTGGTCAGGAAATGTATAGCGGTACACATTAGATACCGTATTTAAGAAGCCAACCCAGTTCTGGGGATTTTTCGTAACCTGTGCCGCTGTCTGTCCTGCAAGCTGTATGTAGTTCTGTAATTTTGTAGCCATTAGATAGCCCTCCTTTTATCGTTATGCCCAGAGTTGCCGGGCAATTAGATTTCCTGCATACGCACCCGCTCTTTTTTGCCGCAGGCAGAAAAAATTTAAGCTGCCTACAGTATGCAGACAGCTTAATGATGGCGGTATATGGGTAGCAAATATTATAGAGGGACTTTTTACGTGTGCATCGAGTAATATGCGGTTTTCATATCTTCCTGACCGTGTAGGATTATCCCGCCGCATATGCAAGAGTCCTTTTCATTCAAAATGGCATCCCTTGTTCACAAATTACTTTGTATTTAATGTCATATTTCCCATTTCCATTCTTCATAATATTTTCGATGGGTTTCATCACACCACTGCTCATAAATTTTAGCAGTCTTGGCAACTTGAAAAACGGAATAAACCCCACCTCCCAATTCATTTCTATCCTCCTCTTGTATATAAAATTGATACTCTTCCTTAATTTCTTCATCAGTAAAATCTTCAAAATGTTCCTTAAAATAAATCTCAAATTCTTCTCTATCCTCTTTATCCTTGAATATCAGTATTTGATTTCTGTTTGCCTCCCGACTAGAAATGTTACATTTCCCATGAGTAAAAATCTTCAAAAGTTTTCCTTCGATTTTGCTCAAGTCATAATAAGTATACCAATAATCCGTTTTGAATTTCGGCACAGTATCTTTTGCCTCTGGCAAATATCTCCTATACTCATCAAAACTCCACATATTTGTTTCATAAATGATAGTATTATGATAGAGAATATTTAACTTTGCCCAATAAAAAACTGGATGTGCATAAAATGCCGTAGCCGGAACCCATCCCTGCCGAAAATCATTCTCCAATTCCATACGAAACTCTGGAAAATCCATATGATATGCATACTTTTTATTTCCCCAGTCAAACTGCCACCGTTCATATTCCTCCAGACGCATATTCAACCTCTGCATTATAGATAACTCCAATCCAAATCGCTTTTTCCAAAGGTGCTCTATACAAGAATATGGCGCAGCCTCACTTGTGCCTGCTTTTCTATCATTCAATCTTACATATATCTCGCCATGAATAACTTTCTTTTCTCCATCAACAAAATCATTTTCAATGTAATATGGCGTATGATTTGTATTGAATACCGTCAATACATCAACCTCGTGTCCTTCTAATATAATTGTCTGCAAATCAATCTCTGGAACATACACAGAAAAGTGTTTTCCAGATAAAAATTGTGATAACTGATTTAATCTTAGTCTATGGGTATCCTTTTCTACTCCGACTACTTTCATTGTATAATCTTCAAT
Source organism: Hominisplanchenecus murintestinalis (assembly GCF_943193015.1). Classification (NCBI taxonomy): domain Bacteria; kingdom Bacillati; phylum Bacillota; class Clostridia; order Lachnospirales; family Lachnospiraceae; genus Hominisplanchenecus; species Hominisplanchenecus murintestinalis. Next base: position 4,259 of record NZ_CALPCM010000043.1, on the reverse strand, counting down.
TCCATAAATTATATAGGAATCCCTATCCTCCTGATTATTAGCCATACAGATTATATCCAATAACAGTTCTGCCTTATTTGATGAATAGGTTTTCTTAAAATCCCAATAAGAACCTTCCCTACCTAATTCTCTAAGTTTCTGCACAAGGATTGTTAAATCCTCTGAATTATTATTATTTGTTGCAAATATAGTATATCATGTTACAATGTGTATTAAAAGAACACTATTTAACATAAAATCGGAGGAAATGTATGGATAAGCGTATTTTTGCTACACGTTTTAAGGAGTGTTATAAGGAAAAAGGATATACTCAAGAAGATGTTGCAGAAAAGCTAGGGATTTCTCTTAATGGATTGAAAAATTATTTGCGAACCAAAAATGAAAAACTCCCACCTCTTGATTTATTAAAAAGAATTGCAGAATTGCTAGATGTAGATACTGCATATCTGTTAGGTGAAATAGACTGCAAAAAAATTCACAGCAAGCAATATATGATATTACTGGCTTAACCAAAGAAAGCGCATCTATTATAAGTAAACAGTCAAACAATTATAGTGCTATGTTTTGTTCCTTTATCAACCATCTTGCACCTACCATTTACTTAAAAGACTTATGTGATTTAGTTTTTGAATTTGAGTTTATGGATAATGAGACCGTTACAATCGAAAGCAAAAGAGATAATAAAAAACAATATTACAGTTCTGCCTTTGCAGAACGAAAAGTTTTAAAAGCTAAAATTATAGACTTATTTGACAAAATACTTGATGAAATATTTGACACATCACATAATTTGGATGAAGAAGCAGGTTTTGAAATGTATTGTCAATTATTAGAAATGATAGATAATGAAGAATATAAATATTTTCGCAATTATGAATTACTATATAAAGAAATAAGTTATCGCTTAGAAGAAATTAGGTGCATAAATCCATATGAATTTATATTATCCTTTACTCCTAATCAAATTGTCCACGAAAAAAGATACGCTCTAAAAAATACATATTTAGAAAACAGAAAAATCAAGGACTAACTCATTAATACCTCCCAAAATACTCCATTTATTTCCTTCGCTCTGAAACAAAAGGGAGAGGATGCATGCTCAATATCCTTTTTTACATGTGCATCAAGTAATATGCGGTTTCCATGTCCTCCTGTCCGTGGAAGATTATCCCGCCGCAAATCCCGGTTTCCCTGAAGAAAAAGCTGTACGGCATAAAGTCATCGTAAATCTCAATTTCTTCAGAGTTTCCCCATCTGAACTGGTCACGCAGGAACCGGATAAGTTTACGCCGGATGACGCCGTTTCCCAAAGCTGCATGTAAGTTCTTCCTGCTTTTGAATACAATCCTTGCCTGCGTCGCGGAATTATCCACCGAAAGTACTTTCCATACGATAGGCCCACTTTCTGATACGCTTTCGTGCAGATGTTCCACCATTTCATCATAGGGCAGGATAATGGTATCCTGATAGCCGGAAAGGCTATTCTTATCGCCTCCAAGCCAGGTGAACGCAATCTCTAAGGTTCCCGCATAGGTGTCCCGGCGCAGTACGGCAAAAGAATGGATATCACAGGCGATAACCTCCGGCTTATGCTCCAGCTCTTCCAGCTTATTCCGGGAGATATAGAATCTGTGCGGGGATTTTTTGGAACGGCTGACCGTCCGCAGGCCAACATAATCCTCCCTGAATATCATATACACAAGGGTTCTCCTTTTCATAATAGCAATGCCTCCTTTTTTTAATGCTCCCGCAGCCGCAGGGCTGTTATAATCACAAACCGTTTTCATATTACTTTATACAAATAAAAAAGCAGGATTTCCGATTCATTTTTCAAACATACAGAAGAGGGATTCCTTACAGAACCATACAGAAGAAAATGTAAGAAAGTATGAAAGTTTGTAAGACTCTTAAAACATACTTTCATACGCCAAAAAGCCTTATAAATCAAGGGAAACACACTCTTGTAAGAATGTATGAAAGTTTTTTAAGTCAATTATAGAAAAAAATATGTAAGTGTATCATATATGTGTATATGTATATTTTTTATATATATAAGGGTTGGAAAAACTTTCATACATTCTTACGCCCTTTAAAACCCTTGCCTGTATTGGGTTTTAAAGCAGGCATTTCTACACTTTCTTACACCCGCTAAAAACCCTCATATACCAGGCTTTTTCTGTATGCCATTCCTGTACTTTCTTACAAATTCTCTTACAAACTTTCTTACACTTTATCCAGAATCTCCGCTGTAATAAAACCCGTCCATTACCTTTTCACAGTCTTCTTTGCTCTGTAAGCCATAATGCCCATGGTTCAGGCTTTTCAGCTTCTGGTTCCAGCATGTCCAGACAGCGTATGTGCCATCGTCTTTTTCAGCTGCTACCATGTAAAGATGTGAATCGTCAGGATGGTACGATTTCTTTCTGATTTTCAGAACAGTGTACTTGGGAAGGTTCTCTTTGAAGTAAATCGTCACCTGTTCCATAACTTCTAATAATCCGGTCTTCATATTTGTTTTTCGCCTCCTTCCCGGATTTCCACAAAATTATACAGTTCCAGATTTTCATACACCCATGAATCCGCCGGGTACTCCCCTGCAAGTCCCGCCCCTATGCACTGCCAGTCTGGAGGACAGTTATGGGCGGATGCAAACTCGTCCAGAATGTCTTTCGCCCAGCGGATTAAATCAAAATTTCTTTCATCGTCTGCCTGTGTAATTATCTCCCTGATTGTTTGTTCCATACGTCAGCTCCTTTCGTTACAGTCAGAACATAAACCGTTTCTTTCCATCACTGCAAACCGCTTTCATAAAGAGCAGTTTGCCATTTTCCTTTGCATTTCTGATAACAGTTTCCGCCTGCTCCAATACCGGGGTTTTACCGTAGTATCTGCCGCTGTCTGTTGGGCATTGCGGAAACTCATAGACTTCATAATATAAAATCTTGTAATCTGCCATTCCTGGCCGCTCCTTTCGCTATATTCCTGACTTTAGAATCTATTTTCTTGCGCCTTTTATATCCATGATATAGCATCCAGTCTGCGGAGAACGGTATATATCCGATATGTGTTCAACGGCAATCTTCCCGCTGACATATTCCTTTGCCTTTTCCAGCCCCATTACCCATATGTGGTACTCTCCGTTCTTATGGATGCAGACGGCCTCGTCGTGTTCCCACCACATCAGCTTGTAATGCTCTTTTCTGCCCTTCATGTCCTCCAGTGACCGGACATGGAGCGTCTGCATTCTCTTTCCCGCATCCTTTCCCATGTAGATGCCGAAATCATCGGAAATGCATCTTTTTACCATATGGCCGCATTTATGCAGTGAGTCACACACCAGCGTGTGCCCTGATTCTCCCCAGCTCCATGAAACGGGCTTCCTCCCGTCACGGAACATGGTGCAGGTATGGCTGCTCCCCTTCGTCAGCCTGAACATGGTTTCGTCCCCGTCAAAGCATCCCAGACGTATAAGCTGCATCCCTGCGCCCTTCTTCACTTTCAATACCACGCATTCCATGTTGTTTTCCACTACTTCCACTAAATCACATAATTCCGCCATGATTGACTTCCCCTTTCATCTGATATATTTTCTGGCAGCAAAAAAGAGCCTGTTTTTACGACTGGCTCTAAAGTCGTTTTTTAAGGGCATATGGCATATATTATTCTTCAGCTTCAACACCCCTTATCAGCCCCAGTGAAACGAGTATGATGACCGTATCCTTAATGCCACACATATACGAAATATCGGCATAACGGTGATTGACTGTTGTTGCACACGCCATATAATCATTGATTACCTTTCTCTGTACTTTGGTTAAGTCAAGGTTTTCATAACGCTGTGCCAGTTCATTTTCATCTTTGATGTCATTCAGATAGATTTCATCTGCCCAGGCTAACGCATCCCTGCTCCTGTCCATGAAATTCCCCATGCCTTTTTCAATTAAATCCTGTATCAACTTATTCATTTGCCTCTCCTTCCTGTATTATATTTCAAAAAATGCACCCGAATATTTTATTGTTGTTAATGGGGGAAGTATTTACGGAGAAATCCAAAGAGTAGAAAAAAGCAGATTGCTGTTCAGCGTGAGATATGCTATAATCTGTGCCAGAGCAGCCGTGTTACAAGGTGGTAGCCTCCCTCACTTCACAGAAGACGGGAGGTGATGCATATGAGTACATACGAGGTAGTGTAAATAAGTTTGTGTTTTTGGAAATAAATGGCTCCTTTTTGGTAAGAATTAGGATATGGAAATTCTTAT
>NZ_CALPCM010000042.1:0-21700 GCF_943193015.1 Hominisplanchenecus murintestinalis | reverse complement strand
GTAACACCTTCCTTTTCATTATATTGAATATATCATTTATTTCCTGTTTGGTGTTACAACTTTATTATACCATCTCACCGACCTGTTTTTGAAGCAGGCGCGGAAAGTCCTTCAAGCCCCGGAGAAAGGCTCCGTCCTGGAAAAACTTAAACAGGAGCCGCCGGAACGCAAACCCGCCGCCCCTAAGAAACGGGAACCGGAACGATGAGCGCGGCAAAGCGGAAACGAGAGGTACAGGTGAATTTCCGGGTTTCCCCGGAGGAGCTGGCTCTGATTGAGCAGAAAATGTCCCAGCTTGGAACCGTCAACCGGGAAGCCTACCTGCGGAAAATGGCGCTGGACGGGTATGTGGTAAAGCTGGATTTGCCAGAACTGAAGGAGCTGGTGTCCCTGATGCGCTATTCCAGCAGCAACTTAAACCAGCTGACCCGTAAAGTGCATGAAACCGGGCGGGTTTATGACGCTGACCTGGAGGATATATCCCAGCGGCAGGAACAGCTTTGGGACGGTGTGCAGAAGATACTGGCCCAGCTTTCCAAGCTCTCCTGACCGGACAGCTTGCCCCATCTGCGGAGGGAGGAACGGCGTTCTTCGCCGCGCCTTCCTCCGCTTTTTCTTTTTGACGCTATTTCCTTTCGTGCTACAATCATGTATAATAGTAGCACGAAAGGAAGTGAGGGCATGACACAGTTTGAACAGCTGGACACGATTTTAGAGGGACAACACGGTATGCTCCAAACATCAGAGGTGGTGAAACGGGGAATTCCAAAATCCGTTTTTTACAACTATGTGAAGGAAAAAGAATTGGAACAGGCGGCACATGGGGTTTATGTATCGCCGGATGCCTGGGTCGATGGGATGTACCTGCTCCATTTACGATGCAGCCAGGGGATTTTTTCTCATGAAACGGCGCTGTTTTTCCATGATCTGACCGACCGGGAGCCTTCCCCCTATTCCATTACCGTCAGACGGGGATACAGCACGACCAGATTGAAAGCGGACGGGATTTTGGTCTACACCATAAAACCGGAACTGCATGACGTCGGAAAGAGTACGGCTCGAACCCCTTTCGGGCATACGGTTCCGGCTTATGATATGGAGCGGACCATCTGCGACCTGCTTCGCTGCCGGAGCAGCATTGAGATGCAGACATTTCAAGGGGCGCTCAAAATGTACGCCCGCAGGAAAGAGAAAAACCTGCGGAGGCTGATGCAGTATGCAGGGCTGTTCCGGGTTGAAAAAATTTTGCGGCAGTATTTGGAGGTGCTATTATGATAAAGACAGCAAGGCAGCTGAAAGATTTGATCCGCAATCTCACAAAGGAGAAATCGGCGGACGCACAGATTTTGATGCGGAACTATATGATGGAGCGTTTCCTGGAACGTATTTCCCTTTCTGAATATCGGGATAACTTTATTTTGAAAGGCGGGATGCTGGTTGCCGCAATGGTAGGGTTGGATGCCCGGTCTACAATGGATTTAGACGCAACCGTCAGAGGGGCCAGCGTGAATGTGGAGGACATTGAAAATCTGATGTCCTCTATCATAGCAGTCCCCATTGAGGACGGTGTGGAGTTCCAGGTGAAAAGCATTTCGGAAATCATGGACGAGGCCGAGTATCCGGGGATTCGGGTCAGCATGGCCACTGTCTTTGACAGGGTGGTGACGCCGCTGAAAATTGATATTTCTACCGGGGATGTGATTACGCCGAGGGCAGTCCGGTACAGGTTCCGGCTTATGCTGGAGGAACGCTCCATTGATATTTGGGCGTACAATCTGGAAACCGTACTTGCGGAAAAGCTGGAAACAATGATTGCCCGGACCATAACAAACACCCGTATGAGGGATTTTTATGACCTCTACATTCTGGAACAGCTTCATGGAAGATCGCTGGATTCCGATATTCTCCGCCACGCGCTCCTTGCTACCGCCCGCAAGCGCGGGACCGAGAGGCGTTTGAAAGAAGCGAAGGAAGTGTTTTCCGAAGTAGAAAACAGCCATGCGATGCAGGCGCTTTGGTCCGCTTACCGCAGGAAATTTTCCTATGCGGCTGATCTGGAATGGAACACCGTTATGGGGGCGGTCCACCGTTTGTATGCTCTGACAGAGGACAGTGAATCGGAATGAAAAAGCGCGGGCATTACTGCAAAATCTGCGGTGAGTATAAATCAAACGAAAAGTTTTCGGGTAAAGGCCATGCGGCGCATATCTGCAAAACGTGCGCCTCCCTGCCGCCGGAAAAGAAATCTGAAATGGCGGCAATGAACCGCCTGTTGAATCTCCCCTGGCGGCTTTCAAAGGAGCAGATTTCCTGGCTGAAAAAGAAGATGCACGATAAACGCCCGGACATTCGGGCGCTCGCAAAGGAACAATATGAAATGCGCTTTTCGCCAGCCCGGTTCGAGGAGGATGAACCAAACGGAGATTTCACAGATTTTCCCTATGACATACTTTGAATAACCAGCAACGGCCTGTTCATCAGGCCGTTATTTTTTTGAGAGGAGGATTCCATCATGGCAACCACACGCATCATGCCGCTGCACATTGGCAAGGGCCGCGCCGAAAGCCAAGCGGTCAGCGACATTATCGACTATGTATCCAACCCACAAAAGACAGACAACGGCAGGCTCGTCACCGGCTTTGCGTGTGACAGCCGGGTAGCCGACGCCGAGTTTCTGCTGGCGAAACGGGAGTACATTTCCACCACTGGCCGGGTACGGGGCGCGGACGATGTGCTGGCCTATCATGTCCGGCAGTCCTTTGTCCCCGGCGAGATTACCCCGGAAGAAGCCAACCGGCTGGGCGTGGAGTTTGCAAAGCGGTTCACCAAGGGCAATCATGCCTTTGTGGTCTGCACCCATATTGACAAATCCCATATCCATAACCACATCATCTGGAACGCAGTCAATGTGAACTGTGACCGGAAATTCCGAAACTTCTGGGGCAGCACCCGCGCGGTCCGGCGGCTGAATGATACCATCTGCGTTGAGAATGGCTATTCCATTGTAGAGGACCCAAAACCGCATGGAAAAAGCTACAACAAATGGCTGGGGGACCGGGCAAAGCCCTCCCACCGGGAACAGCTCCGCGTGATGATTGATCAGGCATTAGAACAGAAACCGGCAGACTTTGACGGGCTGTTAAAGCTGCTTGCGGAAATGGGCTGTGAGGTGTCACGCCGGGGACAGGCAATCCGGCTCAAAGCCCCCGGCTGGAAGAATGTTGCCCGCATGGATGAAAAGCTGGGACAAGGGTACAGCGAAGATGAAATACGGGCGGTACTGGCTGGGGAAAAAGAGCATACCCCAAGAAAGAAAGCGGCTGTTCAATCAGAGCCGCCCAAGGTCAATCTTCTGGTGGATATTCAGGAGAAATTGCAGGCCGGAAAAGGCGCTGGCTACGCGCGCTGGGCAAAGGTATTTAATCTCAAACAGATGGCGCAGACAATGAACTATCTCACTGAGCATGGCCTGCTGGAATACGCAGTCTTGGAAGAAAAAGCGGCGGCTGCTACTACCCGCCACAATGAGCTGTCGGCGCAGATCAAGGCGGCGGAAACCCGCATGGCGGAGATAGCCGTACTGCGGACCCACATCATCAATTATGTGAAAACCCGCGAGGTCTATGCGGCCTACCGCAAGGCGGGGTATTCCAAGAAATTTTTAGCGGAACATGAAGCGGATATTCTGCTCCACAAGGCGGCAAAGCAGGCATTTGACGATTTGGGTATCAAGAAGCTGCCCACCGTCAAGAGCTTGCAGGCCGAGTACGCAACATTGTTGGAAGAAAAGAAAAAAGACTATGCCGAGTACCGGCGATCCCGCGAGGAAATGCGGGAACTGCTGGCCGCAAAAGCCAATGTGGACCGGCTAATGGGATACGGGGAGGAACGCCAGAATGACTGGGAAAAGGAACAGGGGCAGGACCGCTGACGCGCCCGTTTTTACCCGGAAATGAAAGGAGCCAGTGAGGAAACAGTCAAATTTCACTCACCGGCTCAATTCGTGTCAAATTTCTCGGATAATTCTGTTAGTTCTTTCGCGGTCTCCTGCGTATGGTGCAAGAGGGTTTCACGCATTTCTGACGGACAGCTGCAATAAAGCATCTTCATCTGATTGGCTCCCTCATCTTCTGAAGGAACATCTGGATTGATTAGAGTATCCAGAGAGACAGGAAGAACCTTTGCCAATGCCTTCAAAATTAAGTAAGACGGATTCATCTTTCCTTTTTCGATATTGGCAATCTGCTTTACAGATACATGGTTCAGATCCGAAAGTTCCTGCTGTGTCAGGTCTTTTTTCTTTCGGGCTTCCCGCATTTTTTGCCCCAAAGCGGTCAAATCATCAATCGGCATAATCATTCACCTCAAGTATATTCTATCGTGCTGATTTGCACAAAGGAATAACCTCATTGTGCCGACGAATAGGCTTGATTATGCCGATTTTATATAATGCAGGTTAAAGAGGTGGAATATATCCTAGTTGGATAGCCTTAGTCACTGCTTCTACTGCCGAGGAAACTTCTAATTTCTCAAATATATGCTGCAAGTGATTAGAAACGGTTCGCTCACTCATAAAAAGATGTCCAGCAATTTCTTTTCTTTTCATACTACTAGCCAGCATACGAAGAACCTGTTTCTCAGTCTCTGTTAGTTCCTCTATGTAGGTTTCATCTTTTTCAAAATAGGTGGAGCCATTATTTATTCTTTCAAGAATGTGCAGCAGTTCTTCTGGTTCAATATCCTTGTTGATAAAACCTTTTGCTCCAAGCTTTTCAGCTTCTTTTCGGTAAACAGGCAGATCATATCCCGATAAAACAACAATTTTTTGATCGGGATATTTTTGTAAAAGGCTCTGTGCCAAGAGCAGGCCATCTTCCTCAGACAGTTTTCCGAGACTGATGTCCATCAGAAGAATATCGGGCTTATCCCTTTCAATAATCGGGCTTATTTCATCAATGGATTTGACATTTGAAAACTGTTCAACGGATGGAAAGTCTGATAAAACAATCGCCAAACTTTGAGAAAAAAGCGCATGGTCATCGACCAACAAAACTCGCATAAGATTCCTCTCCTTTCATGGGAATTAAGAGGCTGATATTTGTTCCACCTCCCGGATTTGCTCTAATCTTCATTTTTCCATTCAAAAAGGCCACCTGCTCCTGAATAGAAGCAAGTCCGTGATGAAGGATGTTCTCATCAGGTGCTCTTGAAAATCCTGTTCCATTGTCTGACACTTGCAGGAGAATCATGTCATGTTCCTGTTGCAGTTTCACATCAATTCTTGCTGCATGAGAATGTTTGAGGGCGTTTACGGTCAGCTCTCTTGCAAACCGGCAAATTAGCATAGTGTATGGTTCCACCAAAAAAATATCGTCTCTGCAATCCAGAACAACTAAGGTGTCACTGTCATTGGTAATAGAGTCCAAAACACTTTGAAGATTCTCTTTGAATGTCAAGTTCTTTAGTAATTTCGGATGATATGCCTGCATCTGGAGCCGTATGGAAGATGTGAGTTTCCGCAGCGTATCTTCCAGCAGTCGCTGAATTTCAATCTGGTCGGCTTTACGCACCAGGTTTTTCATGGAAAGAAGATCCTGTAAAATATCGTCGTGCAGGTAATTGGTAAACTCTTTTCGGAGAGCTTCTTCATGCTTGATTTGCGCTACTGTGTATTCATAAAATGAAGAAACTTCATCTGAGGTGTTATCTTCCAATTTTCCTGCTTTCCAGAACAACAGCAGGTGATAAAGCAGTCCCCAAAACACAAGCAGATAAATCAGTGTAATCGCCGTTAAAATAGGCAAGTCAAATAACCATATGGTCAACAGGAAGCTGGTCATGCACACAAAAAGAAAAATAGCAATTACAGACCTGCTTAATGAAAAAAATGTCTTTTGCTTATGGTCTGTCCTAAAAATAATACTGTGTATGGTGACAAATGTAAGCACGACAATCAGATATAACCCCATCTGTTTAACATAGTTCTCTTTCCTAGAAAAAGCTGTCATGTAGCACATAAATGGGAGCAGAACAAAGAACACTGAAAATAATAGCTGCTTTCTTTGACTCCTTAAAATAAACCATACTCGCTTACGATGAACTACGGATATGGCAATGCACCAGACGAAAGAAAATAGAAACTGAATGTTATAGAGGATATAAAACCATCGTCTGTCAAGGAAAAAACTCATGGTTGCTGTAAAATAGAGTATCGCTATCCCGGATAGGAATATCTTCCTTCCCTTGTAATTGACACCCTGAAAAAGAAATGCCTGTACAAAGTTCACCAGCTGATACAAACAGACTGGAAGAATCACAACTGATGCTGTATCTGCAAGGGAAAATGAAGCAAACAAAGATAATCCAAAGTGCCATCCAAATAACACTAGGAGAATTGCAAGTTGTGACAGGACAGGATTCCCTTTTATATTTTTACCGGATATGTTGTAGCCGTCCCAAAACAGAAATGTGAGAAGTACAATATGAACGATATTTTCTGCCGATATTGTAGCTTCGATTGTATTCATTACGCACAGAAACACGATAAGCAATAGCTGATTGAGAATCATCAAGCCTTGTCTTAGCATATATTTTCGTTTCACAGCAATACCTCCTAGCTTTTCTCTATTTTACTCTACTTGTGCCATATCCGCAAGAAAGTGAAATGGAGTAATCACCGTAGGCAGTCGGGATTCATACTGGATTCCAACTGCCTATGATGCTATTAGTTTATCGCTGCTTTATAGCAGGAATATTTAGTTATCTGATAGTAGATAAAATAAATGATAGAAAAAATTCCGATAGCTAAGGCTATGGGTAGGATAACCTCGCCTGCCTGACCCAGCACATCATCCATCAATGCAGATTTGTAACATATGATAGCAAAAATGCTGTGTAATATACCCATCACATAAGGGATCACAAAGTAAATTTGTATTTGCCGACGGACGCATCTTTTTATCGTATCCCTGCTGTAACCCATGCGCTGAAGGATGTTGTAATCATCCCGATCGTAGGAGACAGCAGATAGATTTTGAAAGTAGAGGATGCTGCCGGTTGCGATCAGGAAGATGATGGTTGCAAATGCAATCAGCAGATAGGTGGAGCTGTTCAGCTGGACAATTTCAGTCTGCCGCTGCCATGCACTTGCAAGATAAATGTTTTCGGGCATAGCATCTTTCAAAATTGTATAGGCAGTCCCATCAGAACGGGCCGTTCCTCCGTTGATGCTGACAACAGTGATCTGTTCCGGCTGCCCGCTTGCTATGGTCTGATAAAGCTGGTCAGAGACAAGAAGCGTAGCAACACTATTTGCAAACCCGATAGGATTATTCAAGGTGGTCTGAACAACTGTCACATCCGTTGTGCCTCCATTACCAATGTTCAGGCGATAAACAGCGCCAACATCCGTGTTTTCCGGATCTGGTCGGTATTTCACTAAAACACATTCGGTATCATTAAGCTCAGACATCGTACTTTCTTTTCCCTGACTGCTCAATAAAGCCCTGTAGTCGGTCAGACTCATACATTCAAACCCCGGAGTCCGTATTTCTTCGCCGCTAATGTTATATTCATCGGGAAGATGATCTGATATGGCTGTGGTTTTGAGCAAGGTGGTTTCTTGTACCTGGCATTCCTGTCCATTTGGAGCTTTTGCTAATGCCTCCAACGCGTCTTTACTCTGCTGTTCGTCTTCAATCCGGTATTCAATGGCAGAAGGAATGATTCGCTCCACAGCTCTGTAAGGATACCAGACTGAAAGTGTGGTTGCCCCAAAAACGGCAAGTGTTCCAGCAGCCAGCAAAACCAAAAGAATCAGCGATTTTGCATTGGAGCGGATGCGGTGCATAAATTTAGGAATTACAATAATTGTGTTCTCACGGTACAGAACGCTATGGCGATTTTTGATGCACTGGCATATAAAGGGAGCAAAAGAATAAATGGACAATACGGTGCCAACTACTACCAGCACCAATGTCAACAATGCAATAGGATAAAATCCAATCGTTGTCCAAACAGATTGAGCACCTCGAACCATGTCCAATGCCAGAATATATCCGCCGAGTAGAGAAATAATTCCTATGAAGGAAAAAATGATGTTCGGACGAACAGGTTTTTCCACCTTTTTTTCTAGTCGAACTAAATCCAAAAGGGTTGATTTTAGAAGCAATACTGCATTGGAAATCGTAAGGGTAAGCAGCACAGCAAGGATAAACAGGAAGATCGAACTGACAGCATGAGGATTGATAAACGGAATTGCACTCATATCGATAGTCAGACCAAGCAAAGCAACAATTCCTGCCGTTACGCCGATGTGCAACAGGCTGCCAGCTAAAATGCCAATGAACATTCCCCCAAGGCAAATGAAAATATTTTCTATGGTCAGCAGACAAAGCATATCCACTTTGCGGTATCCAAGCAGGGCATAAATCCCCAATTCTTTCATTCGGCGGCGCATGAAAAAGTTGTTCGAGTAGAACATATAAAACACAACAAACGCCATGATGAATACTGCGACTACACTGCACATCATTTCTACGCGGCCATCCGATGAGATTTTTGCCATGATAATCTCATTCATAGAAAAAGAAGTAAAGCAAAAGTAAACCATCAAGACGAAAGAAACGGACACAAGATACAGTGAATAAAAGGAAAAGTTCCGTTTCAGATTTTTTAACGCTATCGTCGTTAAGTTCATATACTCACCCCCTGATTACCGTTTCTCGTCCTGCCGGGCAGATTCCTGCATAATAGCCTCATAGAAGCACCGGCGTTCAGAATTATGGCGCTGCAACTCGGAGATGATATGTCCATCTTTGAAGTAAAGGATACGGTCTGTATAGCTGGCAGCATAGGGATCGTGCGTTACCATGAGGATTGTGGTTCCCAAAGTATGATTGACCTCTTTCAAGGCAGTAAGCAGTTCTGTTGCGGAACTGGAGTCCAGTGCACCGGTAGGTTCGTCTGCAAAAATTAACGGAGGCCGTTTTACCATTGCGCGCGCTGCCGCCACACGCTGCCGTTGACCGCCGGACAATTCGCTGGGATATTTTTTAAGCTGAGAGTCGATTCCAAACAGTTCGGCCAGTTCCTTAACTTTCCTATCAATCTCCTGTGCTGGTTTGTGAAGCAGAGTCAATGGGACTGCAATATTTTCGCGTACAGTAAGACTGTCCAGAAGGAAATATTCCTGAAAGATAAAGCCTAGATTGTTTTTACGGAAATCAGCGGCCTGTTTTTGGCCAAGTTTTTCAATATGGGTTTTTCCCATGACAATATGGCCGTTAGTCGGAACATCGATTGTAGATAAAACATTTAGGAGAGTTGTTTTGCCGGAGCCAGACGCACCCATGATGCCTAAAAACTCCCCCTGTGCAACCTCAAAGGAAACATTGTCAAGACTGGGTTTTGGCTGGTTCGGATAGATTTTTGTGATATTTTTTACTTGTAATAGTGTACTCATAATTATTCGCTCCTTTCGTGGTACACGGACAGTATAGCGTACTATAGAAAAAAGAACATGAGTAAATCGCGCAGAAAAGGTGCGTGATTTACTCATGCTGAATCCGTACAGTTTTGATATTATATTTTCAAAATAGTGAATATGTATATCTGCCGAACGACGGCAAAAGAAAAAAAGCCGTCGTACAGCAGACCTATTAACACGCCTATACTATCTTTCGGCGGCTTTGAGAAATCAGAGCCGCCGTTTCTTTTGTGCGCCCAGTATGGGCGCAATCTAATCGGTGAAAGTCCGTAACACGCCCTAGTAGTGGGAAGTGTATAGCCAAGAGCAAGGGTGTCCATTGTGAGGTGGAATCTGAAGAAAGCTGGAGGCAAAGCTCTGGTCTGACGAACAGAAATCACATCAGGCTACAGTTAGGGATAAGGGTGCATAACAAGTCGAAGTCCAATAACTACTCGAAACTAATTGTGGTAAATGTGGCGGATGGATGGAGTGAAAGATTGCGTTCTTACCTGGGGAGGTCTCGTCAGCGGATGGAATTACATCAACAAATGCATAAGAAATCCGTAGTAACAACGAATGGCGAGAAGTCAGCAGAGGTCATAGTACCATTGTGGTTGCAAACATGATGGGAAGGACTGAACTTTAGGACAATATGAAGTGACCCCACATTTGTAGCAACGTGGATTTACCTGTATACTAAGTTTTAGAAAAAAACGATGGTAACAGGGATTACCGCATACAAAAGGAGGCCACTTACATGAAAAGAATACTACGAATTGGAATGGATGTCCATAGCACAAACTACACTTTATGCGCCATTGAGCCAAGATTTGACGGAGACGACATTATTTATGCAAATGTTAAAGTAACGCCGGAGCCGGACAATATTGTGCAGTTCATTGAGAATCTTAAGAAAAAGATAAAAGAGGACTGCGACATTCTCTGCGGCTATGAGGCGGGATGCCTGGGATTTTCCTTGTATCATGAATTAGTGAAGAAGGGAATCCGGTGTGTCATCCTTGCTCCGACCACAATGCTGACACAGCAGGGAAAAAGAATTAAAACAGATAAAAGGGATGCGCTTATGATTGCCCAGTGTCTGTCTTATGGAGGATACCATGCTGTGCATATCCCGACGGATAAAGATGACAATGTGAAAGTCTATCTGCGGATGAGGGACGACCATAAATCTGATTTGAAAAAGACAAAACAGAGAATTAATGCGTTCTGTTTAAGCCAGGGATTCCATTATGATAAGGGCAAATGGACGCAGGTACACTTAAAGTGGCTGAAATCACTTGAACTGAGTGGATTGGACAGGGAAACGCTGAACGAGTATCTGATTACCTATGAATACTAGACAAACCGGATTGAAGGCTTTGATAAGAGGAATAGAGGAACTGGCGTCTGAGACAGAGTATGTGGAGAAAGTGAAGAAGCTGGTATGCTTTCTTGGAGTGAAAACGCATACGGCGTTATCATGCCTGGTTGAGACAGGGGATTTCCGGAGATTTGCAAAAGGAAACATCTATTCTGCATACCTGGGGCTGGTACCAGGGGAAGATTCAAGCAGCGATAAAATCAACAGGCTTTCCATCACAAAAGCGTGGAACAGCCATGTGAGGAAGCTGCTGATCGAGGATTCCAAAGGGATCTGCAAGGGAGCGGTCGGGCATAAATCAAAAGATCTGAAAGCAAGACAGGGCGGCAATCCGCCGGAGGTGGTAGCTTATGCAGACAAAGCAAACGAGAGACTGAGGAGAAAGTATTACAGAATGATAAGGAAAGGCAAGAAAAAGAACGTAGCGGTAACAGCCGTTGCGAGGGAACTTGCCTGCTTTATATGGGGTATGATGACAGACAATATCAGCATGGGGTGATATCAGGCTGCCATCCGCCCGTCAAGGGTAAATGAACTGCTGCGCAGCACTTGACCGTCGGCTGTCATCCTGATGGCTGGCAATCAAGCTGATTAAGCAGGCGCAGCTGCATAATCAGCAGCAACTAAAAACAAAAAAACTGGAGATATCTTGAAGGAGTCTTTTGGAACTTCAAGGTTCGGGCTATCTGCGGCACCTCCTTGTCGGCAGGGTAGCAATACACTGATCCACGTTTTAGGACAGCAGAGCCCACGGCGGACAATTGACCTGTAGGTAACCAATCCACGAATAACGGAGTGGCCAAATGCCGGGAACTGTTAATCAAAAGGCTTCTCCAAGATATCTTCAGAATACAAATGTGGGTTTTGTCAGAGAAAAAAGTTTGTTATTTTTTAAATTTACCTCTTGACAAAAGTCACTGCATAACGGAGGTGACGGAATTGGCAAAAAGAAAAGTTGTGATTCCAGAATATGGCACTGTCATGAAAAGAGGTGTCCTGTATTATAGAACCAGAATCAAAGATGCGAATGGAAAGCTCATCGCTCTTTATGCAAGAACGCCTGAAGAACTGTACGATAGAGAAATAGAGGCATTGGAGCAGATTGACAATGCCACTTTTCATCGGAAATCGCCCATTGTTGCTGAATATTGTGAAAAGTGGCTGCTGATGCAGTCGATTCATATTCGTGCCACCATACTGACCGATTATACATCTAAGGTACGGCGGCATATAATCAAAGAACTGGGACAGAAGCGGATAGCAGATGTAACGCTGGATGACATTCAGCTGGCACTTGTTCCCGTTTCCAAAAAATCGGTTTCGGTTTATAAGTCTGTGGTGATTCTTTGTAAGTCCATTTTCCGGGCGGCGAAAGAGAGCCATGTGATTGATGAAAATCCAACCATATATTTGGATGCAAAGGGCGGCGGCGTTCCTCAAGAGGAAAGACGGGCGTTGACAGACGAACAGGCGGAACGCCTTTTAGACACTATCCAGGGTTTACCGCCCTATGTGTTTGTTATGATCGGTTTGTATAATATTAAGTAAGAAGTTTAAATAGAACCTCTTATTATTCTGCCGGAACTGCATATCGGAATTTATAGAAAAGGTGCAGATACAAATATTTTTCGCTACCCAGCGAGCGACTAATAAATGGCTGGGATACAAATATTTGTGCTCCGCTGTTTAGCGGAGCATTTTTGTACATAGGAGAGATTTTGATATGATTGAAAACAATACTGTGCCTGTTAAGATAAATGATAAACTATCAGCAGAAATAAATGGTATTGTGAGAAAGGTGATCAGACTAAATGAAAGAGGAATCAGGATTGTTTTAACGGATATAAATAATATTTTGAATGGGTTGAATAAAACAAAGTAAGTGAATATGAATGTTTATGCGTAAGTGACACGTAACTAACAAAATGCTTGAAAATGCCGTATTTTAGGAATTTGGAACTATGCAAGAGATAGGCAGTTATTTGTAAGCAGGAAATATGGAAAACCCACAGACAGATTTTGTTTGTGGGTTTTTGTGAGACTGATTATAATATACTCATATTGAATCTAAAAAGAATGGAGAAATTAAGTAATGCCGGAAATTTCATTGTTTTACGGAATTAGTGTAACGGAGGTGATAGTATGTTTCCAAAGGTGGTGCAGGTTATTCCAATGAAGGATTATTCTGTATATGTATATTTTGAAAAAGCAGTCTAAAAGAAGATGCAAATACAACACTGGATAAACAGGTTGCTGAAAACCTGAATATCATACGAAAATGGTGTTTGAGCATTTTGGAAATGGTGGAGATATTCCGCCCCAATTTGTCCATGAAAAAGAAACGGTTTCTGATAAGTATGGATCAGGCAGAGTTTTTAGAGCAGGTTCCGAATTTTTAAAAAGATAATTTCCAGAAATAGGGAGGAAGATTCATGCATATGTCATGTGCCCTGGGGCTTTGGCTTGACGCAGAATTCTACTTATGCTAATATGTGTATAACAGTTGCTGAATAAAGAATAGAGTACGAAAATGGCGCGCCTGTTCCCGGACGGATATCCTGCCGGGAGAAAGGCAGCCAATAGCGAGAAGGTGAATGAATGGTCATCAAAATTGATTTTCAGAGCAGTGAGGCTCTGTATATCCAGCTCAGAAACCAGATTATTCTGGGCATTGCTACTTCGAGGATACAGGAGGGGGATGCGCTTCCTTCTGTCCGTCAGCTGGCGGAGGACATAGGCATTAATATGCATACGGTGAACAAAGCTTATGCGGTTCTGCGCCAGGAAGGATTTTTGACGATTGACAGGCGCAGGGGGGCGGTGATTGCCCTGGACGCGGACAAGATGCAGGCGCTGGATGAAATGAAGAGGAGCCTGCGGGTGCTTTTGGCGAAAGGAAGGTGTAAAAGCATTTCCTGTCGGGAGGTGCATGAACTGGTGGATGAGATATTTGCTGAATATGCACAGGAGCAGTGAGCAGGACGAAAAACAAAACAGGAGGACATAATATGCGGGAGCAGTTTACAGAATGTGCAAATAGGGCGTTGAGCCTGGCAGAAAAGAAGGCAAAAGAATATGGGACAGGGTATGTCGGTTCGGAACACCTTCTGCTGGGGCTTTTGTTGGAGCCGGCAGGAGCAGCCGGAATGGTGCTGCGGGAAGCGGGCGTCGATCTGGAAAAGCTTCTGGATTTAGTTGATAAGCTGATCGTGCCCGAAGGGGACTTGAAGGATGCAGGCGGGTATACGCCGCGGACGCTGCAGATTCTGGAAAACAGTGAAAAGGAGGCGGCTGACCTTCAGGTGGAGAAGGTAGGGACGGAGCAGATTCTGATTGCGACGATTAAAGATGCAGAGTGTGTAGCTACCAGGCTTCTCCATACGCTGGGAGTAAACCTTCAGAAACTTTATATGTCTATTTTAGACAGCATGGGGATTGAGGAAGAAATGTATAAAGAACTGGCTCAGCATGCCAGAAATGCGAAAAATAAACAGGGAGGAAGTGCGACTCCTGTTCTGGATCAGTACAGCCGTGATCTGACGCAGATGGCGGTGTTGGGTGAATTAGATCCTGTGATTGGACGGGAAGCTGAGATTGAAAGGATTTTGCAGATTCTAAGCCGCAGGACAAAAAATAACCCGTGCCTGATTGGCGAACCGGGTGTAGGAAAAACGGCCGTGGTGGAAGGGCTTGCCCAGCGGATTGCAGAGGGGGCAGTCCCGGAACAGATGAAAGGCAAACGTGTTATGAGCCTGGATATGGCGAGTATGGTGGCGGGCTCTAAGTACCGGGGGGAATTTGAGGAGCGTATAAAGAGCGTACTGGCAGAGGCGGCAGAAAGCAGAGATGTATTGCTGTTTATTGACGAGCTGCACACGATTATCGGGGCGGGCGGCGCGGAAGGGGCGATGGATGCCTCTAATATTATGAAGCCGGCATTATCCAGGGGGGAAATCCAGGTTATCGGTGCAACTACCATTGGAGAGTATCGGAAGCACATTGAGAAAGATGCTGCGCTGGAACGGAGGTTCCAGCCGGTAACCGTGGAGGAGCCGACAGAGGAAGAAGCAATTGCGATTTTGAAAGGGCTCCGCCCGAATTATGAGGAATATCATCGGGTAACGATTACAGATGAAGCTATGGCGGCGGCGGTGGAACTGTCCAAGCGCTATATAAGCGACCGCTTTCTGCCGGATAAAGCTATTGATTTAATGGATGAAGCGGCGTCAAGAAAGCAGTTGCAAGGCTACAAAATGCCAGACCGCCTGAAAACCCTAAAAGAAGAAATTATCCGTTTAGGAGAAGAAAAAGAGAATGCGGTCAAAGCCGGAGATTTTGGAAAAGCCGGAGAGATACAGAGAGAGCAGGAAGAGCAGCGAAAGAAGCTGCAGCGTCAGGAGCGGAGCCAGAATAGAAAGGACGAAGCGAAGAGATTAGAAATTGGCGAAGAAGATGTGGCGGAGGTTGTATCCGGCTGGACAAAGATTCCGGTGCAGCGGCTTGCAGAGAAGGAATCTCAGCGTCTGCTTAAAATGGAAAAACTTCTTCATAAACGGGTCATTGGACAGGAAGAAGCGGTCAGAGCTGTGGCAAAAGCAGTTAAGAGAGGGCGTGTGGGGCTGAAAGACCCGAAACGTCCGATAGGTTCCTTTCTGTTCCTTGGTCCTACGGGAGTGGGGAAGACTGAGCTTTCGAAAGCATTGGCGGAGGCGGTGTTCGGCAGTGAGCAGGCAATGATACGGGTGGACATGTCTGAATATATGGAGAAGCACAGCGTATCGAAATTAGTAGGTTCCCCTCCCGGATATGTAGGCTATGATGAAGGAGGGCAGCTTAGCGAGAAAGTAAGGCGGAATCCTTATGCGGTCATTCTATTTGATGAGATTGAGAAAGCGCATCCTGATGTCTTTAATATTTTGCTGCAGGTGCTTGACGATGGTCATATTACCGATTCCCAGGGGCGGAAGGTAGATTTTAAAAATACGATTCTGATTATGACTTCCAATGCGGGAGCCCAGTCTATCATCACTCCGAAGAAATTAGGATTTGTCTCGGGAGATAATGAAAAGCGGGATTATGAAATGATGAAAAACGGGGTCATGGAGGAAGTGAAACGGCTGTTCCGTCCGGAGTTCCTCAACCGTATCGATGAAATCATAGTCTTTCATTCTTTGGGAAAAGAGCATATCAGGAACATCGTTAATATCTTGCTTCAGGGGTTTGCGAAACGCTGTAAGGAACAGATGGATATCACTCTGAAAATGCAGAGTACAGCTAAGAACCTTATCGAAGAAGCGGGATATGATCCCAAATACGGCGCGAGACCTTTAAAGCGGGCGATTCAGAATAAAATTGAGGATGCCCTGGCGGAGGAAATTCTAAACGGAAACATAAAAAATGGAGATACTGTTTCCGTGGGCGCGAAGGGCAAAGAAATTAAGTTTTCAACAGTTAAAAAAACGCCTTGACAAAAGTTGCGGCAGATGGTAATTTAATGATATGATATAGTATGTTACTTGTGATGGAGGCATTAACTATGCATAAATATTTTGGATGTTTATGTGTGTTAATGCCTTTTTTGCACCATAGAAAATCCAGTCCTTAATACACAAAAGACATCCACTCAAAAAAAGAAAAGGAGAGAAGAAGATGAAGGACAAGATTTTTGGAGTACTGCAAAGGGTAGGAAGATCATTTATGCTTCCTATCGCTATCCTGCCGGTGGCGGGGCTGTTACTTGGGCTGGGCGGCTCACTTACAAATGAGACAATGCTCGAAACTTATGGACTTATGGGTGTAATGGGGCCGGGAACGTTTTTAAACGCGGTGTTCCAGGTGATGAGTGACGCAGGTAATATTGTGTTTGCGAATCTGCCGATTATTTTTGCTATGGGCGTGGCAATTGGAATGGCAAAAAAAGAAAAAGAAGTCGCAGCGCTGGCAGCGGCAATCGCATTTTTTATTATGCATGCGTCTATTGGCGCTATGATTGCAAATCATGGCGGCGCGGACCGGATGCTGAGCGGCGCTACCGCATCGGTATGCGG
Organism: Hominisplanchenecus murintestinalis; assembly: GCF_943193015.1. NCBI lineage: Bacteria > Bacillati > Bacillota > Clostridia > Lachnospirales > Lachnospiraceae > Hominisplanchenecus > Hominisplanchenecus murintestinalis. Next base: position 4,803 of record NZ_CALPCM010000042.1, on the reverse strand, counting down.
CATTACATCTCTGCAGATGGGCGTGTTTGGCGGAATTTTGGTAGGTCTTGGCGTAGCGGCGCTGCATAATAAATTTTATAAAATCGAGCTGCCGCAGGTTTTATCCTTTTTTGGGGGTACAAGGTTTGTTCCGATTATTTCTGCGCTGGCGTATACAGTGATCGGAATTCTGATGTTTTACATCTGGCCGGTGATTCAGAATGGTATTTATGCAGTGGGAAATGTTGTGTTGAATTCAGGTTATGCGGGAACATGGGTATATGGCCTGATGGAGCGTCTTCTGATTCCGTTCGGACTTCATCATGTATTCTATCTTCCGTTCTGGCAGACAGCGCTCGGCGGTACAATGGAAGTGGCAGGCCAGATGGTAGAAGGTGCGCAGAATATTTTCTTTGCACAGCTTGCAGACCCTTCCACAGAGCAGTTTGCGGTGTCTGCTACAAGATTTATGTCTGGAAAATTCCCTCTGATGATTTTCGGGCTTCCGGGTGCGGCGCTTGCTATGTATAAGACGGCAAAACCGGAAAAGAAGAAAGTAGTCGCAGGACTTCTTATGTCAGCGGCGCTCACTTCTATGCTGACAGGTATTACGGAGCCGCTGGAATTTACATTTTTATTTGTAGCGCCGCTGCTGTACGGACTTCATTGCGTATTTGCAGGAGCTGCCTACATGTTGATGCACGTGTTTAATGTAGGTGTGGGAATGACATTTTCGGGCGGTATGATTGATTTATTCCTGTTTGGAATTCTTCAGGGAAATGGAAAAACGAACTGGATTTGGGTGGTAATCGTGGGAATTGTGTATTTTGCCGTATACTATTTCCTGTTCAGCTTCCTGATTCGGAAGATGGATCTGAAGACGCCGGGACGTGATGATTCAGAAGAGGTAAAATTGTACCGCAGAAGTGATGTAGATGCAAAAAAGAAAGGCGCGGCAGACGGGAGTCATGCAGAGGATGAGCTGTCAAAGACAATCTGCCAGGGTCTTGGAGGAAAGAAGAATATCTCGGATGTGGATTGCTGTGCGACAAGGCTTCGCTGCACAGTGTATAAGGCGGAACTGGTAAATGATAATATGCTGAAAGGGACGGGCGCTTCCGGTGTTGTACACAAGGGGAACGGCGTACAGATTATCTATGGTCCGCGTGTGACAGTGGTGAAATCCAATTTGGAGGACTATTTGGAAACAGCTCCGGACGAAGAGTATATTGGCGGCGCGGAAGCAGCGGAAGCAGAGCAGGTGAAAGAAACATCAGAAAGAACAGTGAAGGAATCTATCATTATTTCCAGCCCGATCACCGGAACAGCGGCAGATTTGGCGACAGCACCCGACGAGGCATTTGCGGGAAAAATGATGGGCGATGGAGCAGTGGTAACGCCGACAGATTCTTATGTAAGAGCGCCGGAAGATGGAGAAGTAGGATTTGTATTTGAAACAGGCCATGCAGTAGGGTTTGTGACAGATTCGGGAATGAACCTTTTGATTCATGTGGGGATTGATACAGTGAATTTAAAAGGGGAAGGATTCGAAGTACTTGTGGAAAACGGGCAAAAAGTGAAAAAAGGCACTCCGCTGCTGAAGCTGGATTTGGAGTATCTGAAAGCACATGCGCCGTCCGTCGTATCTCCGGTTCTGTGCACGGAATTGGAAGAAAATCAGCAGGTACGTTTGTTGAAAAAAGGTGCGGTTCAGGCAGGCGAGGCATTGTTTGCAGTGGATATTTGTGAGTAAAGATATGCTATTGTTACAGCAATAAAATGAAAATGCAGGCGGGGAAAGTATGTATAGGATAACAAAAGTATTAAATCATAATACTATTTTGGCAGTTCGGGTAGAAGATAACCAGGAATGTATGATTATGGGAAAAGGCGTCGGCTTTGGAAAGAAAATAAGCGAACGGATAGAAGTCCGGGAAGAAGACACGGTATATTTCTTAAAAGAGCCTACTGAACGGGGGAACGCCAGAGATATTATAAAATCTGTATCCCCGGACTGCCTTGAGATTGCGAATGAAGTACTAAACGAAGCAGAGAAAATTTTCGGAAAAATTGACAGATCCATACTTTTCCCGATGGCAGATCATATTGCATATGCTGTGAAGCGGATTCGGAACCATGAGCAGATTAGCAATCCGCTGACAGAGGATATCAGGGCGCTTTTTCACATGGAATATAAAGCGGCGCAGTGTGTTGCGCCAATTTTGAAAAAGCAGTTTCAGGTAGAGGTTGACGAGGATGAAATAGGATACATAGCTCTGCATGTACATTCGGCAATTGAAGATGAGAAAGTGTCTCAGGCAATGCAGATTGCGCTTGTGGTGAGAGAGTGCGTTTCTTTGGTTGAAGAAGAGATGGGAAGAAAGATTAATGTTATGTCGCTTTCCTATAATCGCCTGATGAATCATGTAAGGTATATGGCGGCTCGTGTCTTGAAGAAAGAGTCGCTGAAATTAAGCATGAATGATTATATGAAAGTAAAATTTCCTGAATCTTATAAAATTGCAGAAAAGGTATGTGAACAGACAGGGAACAGGCTCAAATGTACACTAGAGGAAGCGGAAATCGGATATCTGGCGATGCATATCGAACGTGTGACCAGTGGTGAACTGGATGCATGAAACAGGAATAGTGTTACTATTTATGAAATGAATTAAGGTTAAGAAACACTGGCATATTTTTCGGAATTGTGATAAAATCTAACCATAAATATTTGTGTTTTAATCACAGCAAGAGAAGACCAGGAGGGCATAAAGATGTCAGTAATCAGTGAATTAATACGTACAGAAGCGGACGGCACGATTAGTTTTGGAAACTATGAACTGAGCCAGAAATCCAAAATATCGGATTTTGAACATAAAGGTGATTTGTATAAAGTAAAGACTTTTAAGGAAATCACCAAGTTGGAAAGGAATGGCATGTTTGTATATGAATCTGTGCCGGGGAGCGCGGTAAAAAATTTGAGCGTTACGGAAACAGGGATGACTTTCGAGGTAGAAGCGCCGACTGATGTGCAGATTACCGTGGAGCTGGAGGAAGATACGCACTACCAGGTATCTATTGATGGCAAGGGAATCGGTGAAATGAAAACAAACCTGGGCGGGAAATTGGTTCTCAGCGTGGAGTTAGATAGCGCCGAAAAAGAAAAAGCAGAGGTTCAGATTGAAAAAGCATAGATTATAATGAGTTTTTGGAAATCCGTATGCGGATGCCGGAGGGTATTTCGGATACGGATTTTCTTTTGTTGGAGGTATTATGGCAAAAGGGAAAAAAACAGTTTTTTATTGTCAGGAATGCGGATATGAATCTGCGAAATGGATGGGGCAGTGCCCGGCATGCAGGGAGTGGAATACATTTGTGGAAGAGACGGCTGAAAAAGCGCCCGGAGTCAAGATAGCACGTCGGGATGCAGCGTCAGAACCGGTGAAACTTTCGGGGATACAGAGCGGGGAAGAGAGCAGGACATCTTCGGGCAGCGTGGAGCTGGACAGGGTTTTGGGGGGCGGTATTGTGTCGGGCTCTCTGGTGCTGGTAGGCGGCGACCCGGGGATTGGAAAATCTACGCTGCTGCTTCAGGTATGTAAAAATTTGACACAGGGCGGAAAAAGAGTGTTATACATATCTGGTGAAGAATCTCTGCAGCAGATAAAAATGCGGGCAGAGCGGATTGGGATGGATGGAGGCGAAATGCTTCTCCTATGTGAGACGAACCTGGTTCTTGTCAAAGAAGCTATACAGCGTGTAAAGCCTGAAATTGTGGTGATTGATTCTATCCAGACAATGTACAATGAGGAGGTTAGTTCAGCTCCGGGCAGCGTATCCCAGGTGAGAGAATCTACCTCTGTGTTTATGCAGATTGCCAAGGGAATGGAAATTACCGTTTTTCTGGTGGGGCATGTGACAAAAGAGGGCGTAGTGGCCGGACCCAGAGTTTTGGAACATATGGTAGATACTGTTCTCTATTTTGAGGGAGACAGGCATGCGTCCTATCGGATACTGCGAGGAGTAAAAAACCGCTTTGGTTCTACAAACGAAATTGGTGTGTTTGAAATGAGGGAGGCAGGACTGGCAGAAGTAGAAAATCCGTCAGAATTCATGCTGGACGGCAAGCCGGAGGGGGCTTCGGGTTCTATCGTGGCATGTTCCATGGAGGGAACCAGGCCAATCCTGATAGAAATACAGGCGCTGGTATGTCGAAGCAATATGGCAATTCCTAGAAGGACGGCGGTAGGTACAGATTATAACAGGGTAAATCTGCTGATGGCAGTTTTGGAAAAAAGGCTGGGGCTCCATTTGTCTTCCTGCGATGCGTATGTCAATATTGCAGGAGGAATCCGTATGAATGAGCCGGCTATTGATTTGGCCATCGTACTGGCGCTGGTTTCCAGTTACCGGGAACATGCGCTGAACGGAAAGACCATCGCATTCGGAGAAGTGGGATTAAGCGGCGAGGTGCGGGGAGTGAGTATGGCACAGCAAAGAGTTTCAGAGGCGAAAAAGCTGGGATTTACAACAGTTATCATGCCGCAGGTATCCGTGAAAGCGCTAGAGCCAATAGAAGGAATTCGGATAATTGGCGTGCGGAACTTACAAGACGCGGTCGGGAACATCGTGTCAGTTAACCGAGGCGAAAAATAGAGGCGAAAAAAGTTGAAAAAAGTACTTGACATATTCGGAAAGGTTTGGTAGACTAAGGAAGCTGTCGGGGACGAAACAAACAAGACAGCAAAGGACATTGATAATTGAACAGTGAAACAACCTTGAAAGTTCATGAAGACAAGGTCTTGAGAGAGACCATCCATGACT
>NZ_CALPCM010000041.1:0-22517 GCF_943193015.1 Hominisplanchenecus murintestinalis | reverse complement strand
ACGAGGTTGATAGGGCAGGGGTGGAAGTGCAGCAATGCATGGAGCTGACTGCTACTAATAGGTCGAAGGCTTGACCATAAGCACTTAGTGACTGGCAAGCGAAGCGTAGACAGAGCTTAGTGCGTTGGTCGTTCGAAGGAGCAGAGCGAGTTCGGACTTCCGATAAACAGGCACTTAGTGAGTGCAGATGGTTTTCCGGTTGAAATGTCTTAAAGAATATGTTATACTGTATGTGGTTTTGAGGGTGCATACCCTTGGAAACAGAATAATCCTCGATAGCTCAATGGTAGAGCACTCGGCTGTTAACCGAGTTGTTGTAGGTTCGAGCCCTACTCGGGGAGTTGAGAAAATAGCTTAATGAAAAACCTGTAGACGTGACCGTTTACAGTTTTTTGCGCATATTCTGTATGCAGCTATCTGGCAGTTTTGTTATTAGGAGCTGCAGCATATTTAGATATTGAATTGCAGGAACAGAATTGGATGGTTAAAATGGATGACTTGCAAATTATAAACGGTGGATAAACATGTAAAACGATACATCAAATTGTAAAAGAAAATCCAAATTTAGATTTTTCGCAGACGTATTTGCTAGTACGTCTTTATGAAGTTGAAGATACCGAAAATCCGGGTATCATCCAGGATATTATATATGCGACGAATAGCCAAAATCCAGTGGACTTTAGAGATTTAAAATCAAACGATGAATGTCAACGGATTTTAGAAATCGGCGCGCATGATTTGGGGTATGTCTATAAACGAAAGAGGGATAATACATTAAATATAAATGTCATACCGTCGACAGTTGCGGCTGAGGCTGTTTTCGCAGTATGGCGGGAAAGTCCGCATCTGGCAAAGTATAGACGTAATGAATTTTTTGATAAATACTACTCATTAATTTTTGATGGTTTGAATGCCGCTCAGATGGTGGTTGCGGTACTGATATTTCGTTACTGTGATAATAATAGAAAGAAAGAGAGTGAACTGGATGGAATTAAGGAGCATCGACTGTATAGTCAATATTTTATATCATATATGATAGGTAAGCAGATTTTAAAAAGGTTTGGTATTACTTTAGAAAAAATTACCCATGTTAATTTTTATGAAATAAAAAATTATTTTGAACAAAACAAGGAACTGATGTATAGTAAGGCAGAACAGACAATGGCGGATATTCTAAAAGATTACTTTAACAATGCTAATCTGTCGGAGATAGATGGGCGAACGATGTCGGCAGCATTTAGGCGATTTGATATTATGGAACGTTATTTAAAAAATGAAACATGGTGGGAAGAAAATATGGGATGAAAATTCGGTTTTGTTTATAGTTATTTGACAGAAGGGAGATAAGGGAGATATGGAAAGGTTAAGGAAAGGATTGCGTCTGATAGTACTGGTATTATGTCTGGCTCCAGGGGCAGTGCTGTTAGCCGGGGAATGGTCGGTAAAAGCAGAGACGGCTTCGGGATATGAGGAAGTATTGGACATACAGTTACAATATTAAGACAGGTAAGGTAAAGAAAGTAATGTCAAATTGTTGTATAACTGGCAGGCTGGGGAAATTTGTGGTGGCGCAGAATGCATATCGCACAGATGTGGGACCTTATCCGGTGACCATTTATAAGATTACGGCTCAAGGACTTTCGAAAGTAAGAAAACTGACTTCTTATGGACGAAGTGAAGTGTTTGTAGGGAAAAAGCTGTACTATGCAGCTTATGATAAAGGAAGTATGAAAAAGGCTGTGTTATATCGATGCAATAAAGATGGAACGGGTCGAAAGAAGATTGCAGTATTCATCAATCCGTCTGAATTTGGAGAGGTATTGATCGGAGATATCACAGACAAAGGCTGTATTGTCTATCAAGCGGGTGTGCAATATCGTTACACCTACGCTGCGAAGAAGATGAAAAGAATAAGGTAGGAATAAAAAGTCCAGGACATTGCGTTCCGGGCTTTTTAAGATATCCCCATAAGTAAAGAAATTTTGTTTGACAAAACAGGATATTTAGTTATAATAGAAATATACTGGTTAAAATCCACGAAAAAATTTATTTTTCAGGGACAGATTTTGTGGGAGTTAGCGGAATGGGATAAAGCCCAGTCTGCTGTTTTGACCAAAATACCGAAAATACAAAATTAAGGGAGGTAAAATGAATGAGACCTAAACAAAAAAGGCGGTGGCTGTCAATACTGCTTGCATCTGCAGTTGTATTTGGCAGTTTTAATGTTCCGGTTTCGGCAGCGCCGGATAGAACGGCAGCAACGGCTGAGGTTTCGGCAGATGCAAGAGAGGAAAACTTTAACAGGGGATGGAAGTTTCATTTTCTGGAAGAAGAGACAGAAGAGGGAATGGAACAGACAAATTTTAATGATTCCTTGTGGGAGGAGACGCTGCTGCCGCATGATTTTAACATTACGCGGGAACAGTCGAATTCATATGAGGCAGAGTCTGCTTTTTATCCGGGGGGCACAGGCTGGTACCGTAAGAGCGTGACGTTTCCGGCTGAGTATGCAGGAAAAACACTGGTTTTAAATTTTGACGGCGTTTACAATCATGCATATGTCTATGTAAACGGGCAGAAGCTTGGGGAGAATCATTATGGTTACAATGATTTTTCATTTGACATTTCTGACTATGTAACCTGTGACGGCAGTACAAAAAATGTGATTGCAGTAAAAGCAGAGTGTACGTTTCCGTCCAGCCGCTGGTATTCCGGCGCAGGTATTTACCGCGACGTAAAATTAGTAGTTACGGATAACGTACATGTGGCGAAAAATGGAACGTATGTAACGACTCCGGACCTGGAGACACAGAAGAATGGCGATGTTACCGTAAACGTGGTAACTAAGGTGCAAAACGATGGAAACGCTTCTGTAAATGCAGCAGTACGTACAACTGTTCTGGATGCGGAGAGTAAAGAAGTGTCCGCTCCGGTCAGCAAAGATGTAACGGTGGCGGCAGGCGCGGAAGCTTCTGTGGAACAGCAGGCTTCTGTAAATAAACCGGCGCTCTGGAGCTGTGAAACTCCGAACCTGTATTATGTAAAGACAGAGGTTTTGGTAAATAGCCAGGTGAAAGATACTTATATGACGACATTTGGCTTCCGCTATTTTGATTTTGACGCAAATACAGGTTTTAGCCTGAACGGTGAGAATGTAAAGTTCAAAGGCGTGTGTATGCACCATGACCAGGGGGCGCTCGGCGCAGCGGCATACCGTGACGCTATCTACAGGCAAGTGGAAAAGCTGAAAGAAATGGGATGTAATGCCATCCGGACTGCACATAACACACCGGCTGACGCGCTGCTGGACGCTTGTAATGAACTGGGAATACTGGTTATGGATGAAACATTTGACGGCTGGGCATATGGGAAAAATGGGAACAACCAGGATTTTAGCACCCATTTTAACAGGACGATTGGCAGCGATAATAAGATTTTAGGCGCGGCGGCAGACGATACCTGGTATAAATTTGTATTGGAGTCCAATGTTCAGCGTGATAAGAACGACCCGTCTGTTGTGATGTGGGATATCGGTAATGAGCTGAACTTTGGTGTTACAGATTCCAGCAGGTATGTGGAATATGCGAGAAACATGATTAGCTATATCAAGGCGATTGATTCTACGAGACCGATTACCTCAGGGGATAACAACCCGGGCGGAAACGCGAATGTGAATACAGGAGATTTCCGTAACCATATTACAGCGGAACTTGCTAATTCAGGCGGTCTGGCAGGTATGAATTATTCTATGGGGGCAATCGCGAATGTACACAATACTCATCCGGACTGGAAAATCGTTGCGACTGAGACAGCGTCTCCAAGCAACAGCCGCGGTATTTATGATACAACCAGCCACTATGGAAGAAACGGGGATTATCAGTGTACGGCATATGATACAGACTGGGTAAGCTGGGGAAATTCCGCGCGCGAGTCCTGGTGGTATACGATTAAGGATGATTTTGTATCCGGTGAATTTATTTGGACCGGGTTTGACTATATCGGCGAGCCGACACCGTGGAATGGAACGGGTGCAGGAAGCAGCAGCGGCGACAAGAAAGCAGTGCCGAACTCTTCTTATTTTGGCGTAATAGATACGGCAGGATTCCCGAAAGATTCTTTCTACTATTACACCAGCCAGTGGCGGGAGGATGCGACTACGCTTCATGTAGTTCCTCAGAGCTGGAATGCAGAGGATTTGGTAATCAGCAATGACAGAGTTCCGGTATACATTTACTCAAATGCGGCAAAAGTTGAACTGTATTTAAATGATGTGTTGATTGGCACATCAACCAGAAATCCGATAACAACAAGCGCTGGATATGAGTGGGCAACTTACACCAGCGAGTCTAATAACGACAGACTGTGTGCGGCAGTCAATGAGAATCAACAGTGGAAAGCGATGGCGGCGCAGTTCAAGGTACAGTATGAAAAGGGAACTTTGCGCGCAGTTGCTTATGATGTAGCTGGTAAGGTGATTGAAGATACAATCGGTCTGGACAGCGTAACAAGCAATAGCGATCAGGGAACAGCACTGAAAATTGAGACAGAAAAGGAAGAAATTCAGGCGGACGGAAGCAGTCTCAGCTATATTTCTGTAGATATTGTGGATGCAGATGGTCGTTTTGTGAGCGCAGCAAGAAATAATATCCGTTTTACGCTGACAGGAAATGGAACAATTGTAGGCGTGGATAATGGAAATCCGTCTACAATTGACAAGTTCCAGCAGGAATCTGTGCTTACCAGTGAGAAAACTGCGAATATTGACGCGTTTAGCGGGAAAGCTCTGGTTATCGTCCGCAGTACAGAAGAGTCGGGCGGATTCAAAGTAGGAGCAGTGTCTTCAGGGCTGAACAGCGCCAGCGTCTTTGTAGATACGGTTGGCAGCAATCAGGGAGAAGTGTTCCTGAAAGACTATGACCTAACAACAGAATACACGGTTGTTATGGGTGAAATACCGCAGCTGCAGACAGCAGTTAATGGAAAAATGAGCGACGGCAGTGCAATTCAGGGCACCGTTACATGGGAAGAGATCACAGAAGAAGTGTACAATACACCGGGAAGCCATGCGATAGAGGGGATACTTAAAATCAGCACAGAAGAAATTCCGGTTACAGCATATGTGCAGGTGAAACCGATTATTGTAGCCGTGAAGAATTATTCACGCGCAACGATGGCGGGGATGGTTCCGATGCTTCCAGAAACGACGACAGGTTTTCTGCCGGACGGAAGAACGTATGGCGCATATCCCGTTACCTGGGAAGCGCTTACGGCGGAACAATTACAGAAGGTTGGGGATATCGCTACAGTAAATGGCACGGCTGCCGTGGAAGACGGAGAGACAATGCCTGTGAAGGCTACTGTACGTGTGGCAGAGACTATTACGGTGGAACCGAGAAATGTGGCGCCAGAGTATGCGACTTTGAAAGAGAGCTGCGGTGAACCGGCAGATAACCTTTTGTCTATTGTTAATGGAGTAAAAGATGTACTGAACAGTGGGGATGAGCGTTGGACAAATTGGGAGGATCATTTGAAGAATTCTTCACCGACTATTACATTTACCTGGAATGACGTGCATGAGATTTCAGAACTGAAAGCGTGGTTCTTTGGAGATTCGAATGTTACTGCGCCAGAGCAGGTAACGATCGCGGTTTCTGCAGATGGCGAGAACTTTGAGGAGGTTGAATTCACTCATGCGGATTATGTGGCAAATCAGGAAAATAGTTTAGTGCTGAAAGAAGCGCAGAAAGTCAAAGCATTGAAATTTACGATGAAGCAGGTTGGAACGGGGTATGTAGGCCTGACAGAATTGGAAATCTGGACGACGGATTCCGGTTATACAACAAATGGAACGGCAGTTCTTGATACATTGACGGCAGATGGAAAGAATGTGGATGGCTTTGTTTCTGGAGAAGTAAAGGACGGCATTTACGATTTGGGTGAGGATGCTTCTGAGATTGCAGCAACGGCAAGGGATAATGCATCCGTGAATATCCTTCCAATCGATGAAGAAGATATCGTAAGGGTGGTCGTCACATCTGAGGATCAGAAAGCGACAAACGTTTATAAAGTTAAGCTGCTCTATATCCCTCCTACAGAGGAGCAGAAGCAGGAGCTGAATACGGAAATTGCAAATGGAGAGGCAAAGAAGGAGTCTGATTATACGCCGGGGTCTTATGCGGTATTTGAGAAAGCACTAAAAGCAGCACAGGCAGTTTCTAAGAATCCAAATGCGTCAAAGAGGCAGGTAGAGAAAGCTTTGAAAGCTTTGAAAGCGGCGGCAGAGGCTTTGGTCAAGAAAGAACCGGAAAAGCCGGCACCGGGTCCTAGTGATAATAAGCCAAAACCGCCAGTGGATAATAATCCGCCGGCGCCAAAGCCGCCAACACCGGATCCCGGCAATAATACGCCGCCAAAGAACGGTGATAAAATCCTTATATCTTCCGGCCGTTATCAGGTAGTCAATGCGAAGAGCAAGACAGCTAAGCTGATAGAAGTAAAGAGTAAGAAAGCAAAGAGCATGAATGTTCCGGCAACGGTTAAGCTAAAAGGCGTAACCTATAAAGTAACAGAGATTGGCCCGAATGTGATGAAAGGCAACACAAAACTGAAAAAAGTGGTTCTGGGCAAATATGTTACAACGATTGGGAAACAAGCGTTCATGGGATGTAAAAATCTGAAATCGGTTCAGTTAAAAGGAAACGCTTTGAAGAACATCAAGTCCGGCGCGTTTAAGAAAACATCTGCCAAGATGGTGGTAAGCGTGAAAAAACTGAATAAAAAGCAGAAAGCAGCATTGTTTAAAAAGCTGAAAAAAGCAGGCATGAGTAAAAAAGGAAAAGTAAAATAAGAGCAATAAAAAGCAGAGGCTGCTCCACACTGGAACAGCCTCTGCTTTCTAATACACAATGTAGAATCAACACTTTTCCGGTTCAGGGTATTCCACGCCAAAGGTTTCTACGGACATAGACTTGATTGCCTGCGGTTCCAGAGGGCGGTCGCCAAAGTCGGTATCAACTTCGGCAATTTTGTTTACAACATCGATACCTTCCGTGATTTTGCCAAAAGCGGCATATGCGCCGTTTAGGTGCGGCGAGTTCTTATGCATGATAAAGAACTGGGAGCCGGCGGAATCAGGCATCATAGCCCGCGCCATAGAGAGTACGCCCGGCGTGTGGCGGAGAGGGTTTTCAAAGCCATTCTGGGAGAATTCGCCTTTGATAGTATAACCGGGACCGCCTGTGCCCGTTCCGTCAGGACAGCCGCCCTGAATCATAAAACCGTTGATGACTCTGTGAAAAATCAGGCCGTTGTAGAAGCCGGATTTTATCAGGCTGATAAAGTTGTTTACAGTGTTTGGTGCAAGTTCAGGATACAGTTCTGCCTTCATGACATCGCCGTTCTCCAGGGTAATTGTTACAATTGGGTTCTGTGCCATTTTAATTTTCCTCTCTTCTTTGTTTAACAGATTGGAAAAAAGGCGGCTGCCTTTTCTCTCATTTAAAGTATAATATGAGTTGAAGATTGTGGCAAGTGTTCCTGGATTTTTTGTAGGAAATGGGTGTACAAATCAGAGGTTACGAGGTATAATAGCTATGAAAATCAGAAAAGAAAGCGAGGGATGAGCATGGGAAAGAAGCAAAAAAAAGTATCAAATATGCGGAAACGCCTGTTGTCAGTGGTTTTGGCAGTGGGAATGATGGCGCTGCTGCTTCCTACAGAAGCTTTTGGTGTATCAGGGGCTGATGGAAGTGCAACCCTGGCGAATCCGCAGATACAGAAAGATTCAAGTATGGCAGCCGGGCAGAAAGTGACTTGGAACTGTGTGGAGTTTGGGAGTTATCCCCAGGCAGAAGTAATTACTCAGGAAATGAGTGAAAAGTATCCGGAAAGCATATTGAACGAAGATGATTATATCATTTCAGACGGCGATTACAGTGCGCTGGAAGGGGCTTCCTGGAATGCAGATAATGAAGCGACAGTAGGCGGCGCGAAATACCGAAGGGTGAGAAAAGAAGATGCCACGTATGTATCCAGCACTGACAGATATCAGTTTGACTGGGATGGAGATAAAGTCTGGCACTATTTTAAGTATGAGTCGATTAAGTGGCGTATCCTTGAGGTATCAGGAAACAAGGCGCTGCTCCTCTCGGATAAAGTTTTAGACGACAGGAGATATCATGAGAATCCGGTTCCTATTACCTGGGAGCGGAGCACTATGAGGAGCTGGCTGAATGGGTACAGCGCTAAGGAGAACCTGCAGGGTGCAGACTATGCGGGAAAAGGTTTTATAGACAGGGCGTTCAGCGCTTCAGAAAAAGGGGCGATTGTAAAGTCTAAACTAAAAAATCCGGGTAATGACAAAACCGAGATAAGCGGTGGGAATGATACAGAGGATTATGTATTCCTGCTTTCGGAACAGGAAATGTGGAGCACAGCATGGGCAGCGTCCTATGGGTTTGTAAAGGACAGGACGGTTGCAGATGAGGCGAGAATTGCAAAAGCCAGCACTTATGCGAAAGCTATGGGCGTGTATGTGAGAAGCCAGGCGGGGAACTGCTGGTGGTGGCTCCGTACTCCGGGAGATATAGGAGCAAAAGTCCTGGAAGTAAAATATGATGGCAGTTATGGCGGCAGATATGGAGATCATGTGGCTTCTAATAATGTGGGGGTACGCGCGGCGCTCTATCTGAATACCGGAGCTTCAGGCGCTTATTCTATGGCAGGCACGGTAGTTTCCGAAAAGCTGGCAGGGCAGGGCGGCACGAATAAACCGCCTGCTACTGACACAACGGGAACAGAAACAGAAAGTGAGACAGAGACGGAAACAGAAACAGAGACAGAAAGTGAAACGGAGAGCGAGACGCAGAAGCCCAGCCAGATAGAGCCTATCAAGTTTACATTGTTGTCCAAGCCGCCGATTAAAGGAATGGAAGGGCAGACAATAACATTTATATGCAGCCTGGGGTTAGATCCGCAAGGGCCGACATCTAAGCAAATTTTGGAAGAAGTGGTTGGACGTATTACGTGGGAGAGCAGTGACGAGTCCGTAGGAGAAGTGTCGGGATGTTCAATTCGGACAAGGGACAACATAACGGCGAGCTTGTATGTAAATGTGATTTGTCATAAAGCCGGGACGATAACAGTTACCGGAACCACTTCAAATAATATGTCGTTAAGCTGTGAGGCAGCGATAACAGGAACAACTACAAAGGCACAGCAGGTAAAAACTCCTGCTACAACGAAAGCAGCGCCTTCTGCGGGGCAGATTATAACAGACAGCGCTTCAGACGGGAAATATAAAGTTCTGACGGCAAGCAGTGTTGAATATGTGAAGCCTTTGAATACAGATGTATCGGCTGCAGCGATTCCGGCTACAGTAAAAATAGAGGGAAAATCTTATCAGGTAACTTCTGTGGCAGCACGGGCATTTTATAAATGTACAGAGCTAAAAAAGGTGACGATTCCTTCGGGGGTCAGTAAAATCGGGAGCCAGGCATTTACCGGATGCCGGAGACTTAAAAACATTACGATAAAGTCCCGGAAGCTGACAAAGAAAAGCGTGGGGAAAAAGGCGTTCAAAGGCGTTCATGGAAAAGCAGTGGTGAAAGTTCCGAAAGGGAAACTGAAAGCCTATAAAAAACTTTTGACAGCCAGGGGCGCAGGAAAGAACATAAAGGTAAAGAAATAGCTGAATAGCTAAAGAATAGAGAAAAGACGGCATATTCGATTGACATGGGTAGAATGGTGAACCCGGCTTCGAATGGCCGTCTTTTTAGAAGGGAGAAAAGGGGATGATTGCAATTGTCTGCCTGGATGATAAAAATGGAATGGTGTTTAATAAGAGAAGGCAATCCCGAGATTGCTGTGTGGTGGAGAGGATACTGGATATGACAGAAGGAGGATGTCTGTGGATACATCCTTTTTCTGAGCCGCTTTTTGTGGAAAGGGAGGCGGAACAGATTCATGTTCGGCAAGAATTTTTGAAGTGTGCAGGAGACGGGGAATACTGTTTTGTGGAAAATCACGGGCTGCGTACCGTGGAAGAGAAAATAGAAAAACTCATTGTGTTCCGCTGGAACCGTGTGTATCCGGCGGACTTACGGCTGGATATTGCACTAGAGGATTGGAAAAAAACAGAGGAGGAAGAGTTTGTGGGAAATTCCCATGAAAAAATTACGAGAGAGGTGTATGTAAGATGAAGACACGAAACATCAAAAAGATAGGTATAGTATTCCTTGCGGCACTTTTGCTGCAGGGCTGCGGATTTAAAGAGAAAGGGCTGGCGGAATTCTCGGGGATAGGAGGCGGAAGTGCGGCAGAATGTGTGTCTCTCTCAGATATACCGGAATTTTCAGGGGATCCGTATGTGGTGCTGAATGACAATGAGCCGGAATTTTCAGATGGGGATTTTACTACAGAATCTTATGAAAAGTACAGCGTATTGGATTCTTTAGGGAGATGCGGCGCTGCAGAGGCAAATATTGGACAGGATTTGATGCCCACAGAGAAACGGGGGGACATTAGCCAGGTAAAACCTACAGGCTGGCATTCAATCAAATATGACTGGGTGGATGGGAAATCCCTGTATAACCGCTGTCATTTGATAGGGTTCCAGCTAACGGCTGAGAATGCAAATGATAGGAATCTCATCACAGGAACCAGGTATATGAATGTAGAAGGGATGCTTCCTTTTGAAAATATGGTGGCGGATTATATTAAAGAGACAGGAAACCATGTACTTTACCGCGTGACCCCGATATTCAGCGGAGATAACCTGGTAGCGGACGGAGTACAGATGGAAGCGAAATCAGTGGAGGATGAGGGAGAAGGAATTTGCTTTCATATCTTTGCGTACAATGTCCAGCCCGGAGTGGTAATTGATTATGCTACAGGGGACAGCTATGGAGACGAAGCAGGTATGGCAGTGCAGGCAGATCATGGCAAGAGGGAGCAGGACGCAGGGCGTCTCTCTTCTAATGAAGATGGGGAATATGTGCTGAATGTGAAAAGCCATAAATTCCATCGTCCATCCTGTTCCGGTGCGAAGAGGATGAAAGAAAATAATAGACAGGATTACATGGGGGATAGGGAAACATTGATTTCAGATGGGTATGAGCCATGCGGGAGCTGTAACCCATAGGAGGCAGGAATGTATCGAATCTTAATCGTAGAAGATGATATGACGATTGCATATGCAGTTAAAAAGCATATGGAGGGGTGGGGGTATGAGGTAATATGCGCGGAGAATTTTAAGAATGTACTGGCGGATTTTGCAGCATTTTCTCCACAACTGGTATTGATGGATATTTCTCTGCCGTTTTTTAATGGCTATCATTGGTGCAGCCAGATACGGCAGATTTCTCAGGTGCCGATTATCTTTATTTCATCGGCGGCAGACAATATGAATATTGTGATGGCAGTCAACATGGGCGGAGATGATTTTGTGGCGAAGCCTTTTGACTTAAATGTACTGATGGCGAAGGTACAGGCGATGCTCCGTCGTTCTTATGATTTTGCGGGACAGACAAATCTCTGCGAGCATCGGGGCGTGATTCTAAATGCTTCTGATGTGACAGTGGTTTATGAAGGAATGAAAGTAGAGCTTACGAAAAATGAATTCAAAATCCTGCAGGTTTTGATGGAACAGAAAGGGCATGTGGTGAGCCGGGATAAGCTCATGATTAAGCTATGGGAGTCAGACAGCTATGTGGATGACAATACGCTGACTGTAAATGTAGCCAGACTAAGAAAAAAACTGGAAGAAACAGGAATTGCAGACTTTATCACTACGAAGAAAGGGATAGGCTATATTATAGAATAAATATATGAAAAACGCGGCGGCTTATTTAAAAACAAATAGAAAAGTGATTGTGCTGATGGCATTGTGGATAGGAATTTTTCTGGCGATATTTTTTTTCTCCAGATTGCCTTTGGAGACAGTGGGTTATGGAATGCTGCTATTTGCCGTACTTGGCGGTATCTATATAGCAATAGATTTCAGGGAATTTGTACGGCGCTTAAAAGAGCTGGAACAGGCAAAGAAACATATTGCGGTTTCGAGAGAGAGGATTCCAACAGCAGAGAATCCGCTGGAAGAGCAGTATCAGGCGCTTTTGGAAGAAGTATTCCGCTATAAATGCCGCCTGGAATCGGAATATGATAACCGTTACAGCGAGATGATGGACTACTATACGATGTGGGTACATCAAATAAAAACACCCATTGCCGCGATGCACCTGCTTCTGCAGTCAGAAGAAATACCTGATAAAGGAGAACTGGAGGAACAGCTTTTCAAGACCGAGGAGTATGTGGGGATGGTGCTGCAGTATCTGCGGGTGGGCGGTATGGCCGCAGATTTAAAATTCCGGCAGTATTCACTGGATGGGATTGTTAGGCAGGCAGTGCGCAAATATTCAAAAAGTTTTATCCGAAAACATCTCTGGATGAATTATCAAGAGCTGGACTGTATAGTGGTCACAGACGAAAAGTGGCTGCTTTTCGTCATAGAGCAGCTTTTATCAAACGCGGTTAAATATACTGCGTCAAGGGGAAGAGTTTCTGTTTATATGGACAGAAGCCGTCCCAAAACCCTGGTCATCGAGGATACCGGAATTGGAATTTCGCAGGAGGATTTGCCGCGTATCTTTGAAAAGGGATTTACCGGATACAATGGACGCAGAGATAAGAAATCCACAGGGCTTGGCCTGTACCTGTGCAAGACAATCACGGATAAGCTGAACCATAAGATTACGATTACATCTGTGGAAGGAGAGGGGACGCGGGTGGCCCTGGGCTTGGAGACAGCAAAACTGGAAGTGGATTAAGATATGCCTGGACAACAGAATAAGAAAAGGAACAAGATACCGCCCCAGACTTTTGGAGCGGTATCTTTATGGATGATTTCTATTTAATTTTAACTTTTTTGGAACTGAAGCTGCCGGTGTAAGTCACACCTTTATATTTCTTATATGCTTTTACGGTAAAAAAGTATGTTGCTCTGGACTTTAATTTGGTTTTTGTATAGCTGGTGCCTTTTACATTTTTCAGTTTTTTCCAGGAGCCTTTTGCTTTGGTTTTGTAGTAAACGGTGTAACCCGTCGCACCTTTGACTTTACTCCATTTAGTGGAAACAATAGTATTATCGATGCTCTTTAAGCCATATGCAAAATTTTCAATACCAGTATCAGAGCCTGCGGGGGGAGTGATACTTCCTCCGGCGTCAATGTTTTCAAATAATAGCATATGGGAAATATATGCACAACAGAAAACGATAAGGATTTTATTAAAAGATTTTTCAGTTCAAAAGTTTTTGAAAAAAGTGCTTGCATTTTGTTGGAAAAAGTGATATAGTAAAGAAGTTCGCAAGACAGATGCGGGTGTAGTTCAGTGGTAGAACACCAGCCTTCCAAGCTGGATATGTGGGTTCGATTCCCATCACCCGCTTTCTCTGAAAAGAGAAAATGAGGCAGTTGCGAGGCGAGAAGCGGAACACTGCTAAGCTCATAAAAAGTTAAAAAAGTACTTGCTTTTTTGAAAAAGATGTTGTATAATCTATCATGTTGTGAGCGAAAAGTAAATAATGGGCTATCGCCAAATGGTAAGGCAACGGACTCTGACTCCGTCATTTCAAGGTTCGAATCCTTGTAGCCCAGCTTATCAGCTGCTTTGAGAAAAGCAGCTTTTTTGTTATCATAAAATTGTATATTGACAAGGAGGAGCGCATGGTTTACCAATTTGACAGCAGGGTGAGGTACAGTGAGGCGGATGTGAAGCAGAATTTGACTTTAAATGGAGTGATTAATTATTTTCAGGATTGCAGTACGTTTCAGTCGGAAGAGCTGGGACTTGGGATAGAGTATTTAAGAGAGAGTCATAGAGCGTGGATGCTTTCGGCGTGGCAGATTATGATTGAACGTTTTCCGAAATTTGGCGAGAGGATTACTGTACAGACTTGGGCATGTGGGTTTAAGGCGTTTTATGGGGACAGGAATTTTACGCTTCTGGATGAAAAGGGAAATAGAATTGTCAGCGCTAATTCTTTGTGGATTTTCATAGATACAGAAACAGGCCGTCCGGTAAAGCCAGACGAGGAACAGCTGCAGAAATATGGGACGGAAGAAAAGCTGGAATTATGCCGGGCGTCCCGAAAGATTATATTGCCGGAGGGGATGGAGGAGCAGGGGAAATTTTCAGTGCTGCGCCATCAGATTGATACGAATCATCATGTAAACAATGGCCAGTATGTGCAGATGGCAGAGGAATTCCTGCCGGAAGGGTTTCAGATCCGCCAGATGCGTGCGGAATATAAAAAGGCGGCAATGCTCCATGATGTGATTGTCCCAATGGCGTGTCACCAGGATGGTGTATGTACAGTGGCGTTGTGCGATGAGGAAAAGCGGCCCTATGCGTCGGTGGAGTTTACATCGTTTGTTTAGGTATTTAAGGCGTGTTTGAAACACGCTTTACTTAATACCTGATATAAAATCGATTTCAGTATTCTGCACAAAAGAAAAGGGATAGAATTGGATAAAGTGTCAATTTACAAAATAAAAGGCAGGAAATATAATAGTGATAAATGAAATCGATAACATATAGAAGGAAACAGAGTTCTATTGGGAAAGGATGGGTGTGATATGGAGAAATATGATGTGCTTGCACTGGGGGAGCTGTTGATTGATTTTACGGAACATGGCGTGAGCGGACAGGGAAACCCGGTGCTGGAAGCGAATCCCGGCGGAGCGCCCTGCAATGTGCTGGCAATGCTCAACCGGCTGGGAAAAAGGACGGGATTTATCGGAAAAGTGGGAAATGACATATTTGGCAGCCAGTTGGAGAATGCCTTGCAGGAAGCGGGGATTGACACACGGGGACTGAAACGGGATGAGGAAGTACACACTACGCTGGCGTTTGTACACACTAGGGAGGACGGCGACAGAGAATTTTCGTTTTATCGGAATCCGGGTGCGGATATGATGCTGGCGGAATCGGATTTGGATGCGGAAATGCTGGGGAATTGCAGGATTTTCCACTTTGGTACCCTTTCTATGACCCATGAAGGATGCAGGGAAGCGACGCGGAAAGCGATTTCAGCTGCAAAGGAGAGCGGCGCGATTCTGTCCTTTGACCCAAATCTGCGGGAGCCGCTGTGGGAGAGTCTGGAAGATGCGAGGGAGCAGATTTTTTATGGACTACAGCACTGTCAGATACTAAAGATATCAGATAATGAGATCCAGTGGCTAACGGGAAAAGAGGATTTTGATGAAGGAATCCACGTTATACAAGAGAAGTTTCATACGCCATTGATTTTACTGTCTATGGGAAGGGCAGGCAGCAGAGCGTACCAAAAGGGTATTTGCGTGGAAGAACCGGCATATGTACAGGAAAATACCATAGAAACGACCGGGGCGGGAGATACGTTCCATGCGTGCATTCTGAATTATGTGCTGGAGCACGGATGGAAAGAATTTAAGGAAGCGGAGCTGAAAGAAATGCTTCGTTTCGCAAATGCGGCCGCGTCCCTCATCACCACCAGAAAGGGAGCGCTGCGGGTGATGCCCGCGAAAGAGGAAGTTGAGATGCTGGCGGGACAGCGGGGAGTGTAAAAATCTCATTGCCAAAGGCAGTTTTTATGGAAGTTTACAAATAATTGTGGAGGATTGGAGCGTAACAGGCGCTTTAGAACAAGGGAAAGGATGAGAAAGATGCAGGCAGCTGGTGAAAAAAAAGGCAAGAGTGGAGCAGGTGCGGCGGCGCCTCGGAAACCGGATAAGATTTTTTGGAAGCGGATGGAGAGGCATCATGACGAACTCCGCTGGTTATATATGGAATTATACGGAAATTCATCAATGTTTGCAGAGCTGTGCGATAATCTGAGACGTTTCTATATGGAGAGGGATGAGGAACTCAAAGCATTGGATTTGGCACGGGCGGCAGATGCGGACTGGTATAAGCAAAATGACATGCTGGGCATGATGTTCTATATTGACAACTTTGCGGGAAATATGAAAGGCGTGGAGTCGCGGCTGGATTATATTGAGGAGTGCAATGTGAATTATATTCATCTGATGCCGTTTCTCGAAACGCCGAAAGGGCGATCGGACGGAGGATATGCCGTGGCGGATTTTCGGAAGGTGCAGAAAGAGCTTGGCTCCATGGAGGATTTGGGAAGCCTGGCTTCTGCCTGCCATAAAAGGGGTATCCATGTCTGTATGGACTTTGTGATGAACCATACGTCGGAGGAGCATGAATGGGCAAAGAAGGCACGCCAGGGAGACGGGGAGTATATGAGCCGTTATTTCTTCTTTGATAATTGGGAGGAACCGAATAAATATGAGCAAACGGTGCCGCAGGTATTTCCGACGACTGCTCCGGGTAATTTCACATGGCTTCCCGACGCCGGGCATTTTGTGATGACTACGTTTTATCCTTATCAGTGGGATTTGAATTATAGAAACCCCAGAGTATTCAATGAAATGATGTACAATTTCCTTTATTTGGCGAACAGGGGAATTGATATTATCCGCATTGATGCAGTCCCTTATATCTGGAAGGAGCTGGGGACGCAGTGCAGGAATCTGCCGCAGGTTCACACGATTGTCCGCATGATGCGTATGATTAGTGAGATTGTATGTCCGAGCGTGCTGCTTCTGGGCGAAGTCGTGATGGAACCGGAGAAGGTGGTTCCCTATTTTGGAAGTGTGGAAAAGCCGGAATGCCATATGCTCTACAATGTCACAACGATGGCGACAACCTGGCACACCGTAGCGGCAAGGGATGTGAAGCTGCTGAGAAGGCAGCTTGATATTGTGAATGCGCTGCCCAAAGAATACGTGTTTTTAAATTATCTCCGATGTCATGACGATATTGGCTGGGGGCTTGATTATGGGACTTTGATGGGAGAAGGAATCGGAGAACGCTCCCATAAGAAATATCTGAATGACTATTTTCAGGGGTATGCAGGGGAAAGTAATAGCCGCGGTGAGCTTTACAATGCCGACCCTGTCAGCGGGGACGCCAGGTTCTGCGGGACTACGGCTTCTATGTGCGGTGTGGAAAAGGCGGGATTTGAGCAGGATGACGCGGCGATGGAAAAGGCCGTCCGGCTGGACTTGATGCTTCACGCCTATATGTTCATGCAGTCAGGTATTCCGGTGCTGTATGGGGGCGATGAGGTTGGGCAGGTGAATGACTACAGTTACAAAGAAAATCCGGATAAGGCGGCAGACTCACGTTATCTTCACCGCGGGGCAATGAACTGGGAGCTGGCTAAAAACAGGAAAGATGACGGAACGGTAGAAGGTAAAATCTTCCAGGGACTGGGGCAGCTGGAGCAGATTCGGAAAACAGAAAAAGCCTTTGTATCTAACGCTGACACTTGGACGATTGATACCTGGGATGCGTCGGTGCTGTGTATCGGAAGATATTTCGAGGGCGAAAAGATACTGGGGCTGTTTAATTTCAGCGAGGCCGATAAGACTGCGTGGATCAATGAAACAGATGGGGAATATGTAGAGCTGCTTTCCGGTCAGGAGATGAGGGCGTCAGGGATAAATATTCCCGGGTATGGGTTCTTTTACTTGAAAAAGAAATGATTTTGGGAAGTCTATCTTTACAGAAGGCATGGATTTGATTATAATATGGATAGTTTATCAAAAATTATGCAGCAGCCAGGTTTGCCCGGAGCGCTGTATAAGGACATCTAATGTAAAGAATGTGAGGAAAAATCCATGAAGAGAAACGACATTCATAAGATACTGATTATTGGTTCCGGCCCGATTATTATCGGACAGGCGTGTGAGTTTGACTATTCGGGAACCCAGGCGTGTAAGGCTCTCAGGAGCCTGGGATATGAGATTGTGCTGGTGAATTCGAATCCGGCGACGATTATGACAGACCCGGAGACGGCGGACGTGACTTATATCGAGCCGCTGAACGTGGAGCGTCTGTCTCAAATTATTGAAAAGGAGCGCCCGGACGCGCTTCTGCCTAATCTTGGCGGGCAGTCGGGGCTTAATTTATGCTCTGAGCTGGCGAAGGCGGGCGTTCTGGATCAATACGGAGTGAAAGTGATCGGCGTCCAGGTGGATGCGATTGAGCGGGGCGAGGACCGCATTGAATTTAAAAAGACCATGAACAGCCTTGGCATTGAGATGGCGAGGAGTGAAGTGGCGTATTCGGTGGAAGAAGCGCTGGCGATTGCCGACAAGCTGGGATATCCGGTGGTGCTCCGTCCGGCGTATACGATGGGCGGCGCAGGCGGCGGCCTTGTTTACAATGTAGAGGAATTAAAGACTGTATGTGCCAGGGGGCTTCAGGCGAGCCTGGTGGGACAGGTGCTGGTAGAAGAGTCTGTGCTTGGCTGGGAAGAGCTGGAGCTTGAGGTGGTACGTGATGCGAAGAATAATATGATTACTGTCTGCTTCATTGAAAATATCGACCCGCTGGGCGTACATACCGGAGATTCTTTCTGTTCCGCGCCTATGCTGACAATTTCCCAGGAAGTTCAGGACAGGCTGCAGGAGCAGGCGTATAAGATTGTAGAGGCGATTGAAGTAATCGGAGGAACGAATGTGCAGTTTGCGCATGACCCGGTGAGTGACAGGATTATTGTTATTGAGATTAATCCCCGTACTTCCCGTTCTTCCGCCCTGGCTTCAAAAGCGACAGGCTTCCCGATTGCCCTGGTGTCCGCGATGCTGGCGTGCGGCCTGACGCTGGATGAGATTCCATGCGGAAAATACGGTACGCTGGATAAATACGTGCCGGACGGCGATTATATTGTTATCAAATTTGCGCGCTGGGCATTTGAGAAATTTAAAGGCGCAGAGGACAAGCTGGGGACGCAGATGCGCGCAGTCGGCGAAGTCATGAGCATCGGCAAAACTTATAAAGAAGCTTTCCAGAAAGCCATCCGAAGCCTGGAAAATGGAAGGTACGGACTGGGATGGGCAAAGGATTTTGCATCGAAGACAAAGCAGCAGCTTTTAAAAATGCTTGCCGTGCCTACAAGCGAGAGACAGTTTGTTATGTACGAAGCTCTGCGCAAGGGCGCGACGGTAGAGGAATTGTACGCGCTGACAAAAATTAAACATTATTTTATTGAGCAGATGAAAGAGCTGGTGGAAGAAGAGGAAGCCCTGCTGAAAGAGAAAGGGAACGTTCCGGCGGCAGATATGCTGAAACAGGCGAAGCTGGATGGATTTTCCGATAAATATCTGAGCCAGATTCTGGAGGTGCCGGAGAATGAAATCCGTGAGGCGAGGCTTGCGGCGGGAATCACAGAGGCATGGGAGGGCGTGCATGTAAGCGCCACACAGGATTCTGCGTACTATTACTCCAGTTATCATATGAAGGATGAGAGCACAGTCAATACAGATAAGCCGAAGATTATGATTCTGGGC
Source organism: Hominisplanchenecus murintestinalis (assembly GCF_943193015.1). NCBI lineage: Bacteria > Bacillati > Bacillota > Clostridia > Lachnospirales > Lachnospiraceae > Hominisplanchenecus > Hominisplanchenecus murintestinalis. The sequence goes on along the minus strand of NZ_CALPCM010000041.1, from coordinate 3,117 downwards.
GGCGGGCCGAACCGTATTGGACAGGGAATTGAGTTTGACTACTGCTGTGTCCATGCATCTCTGGCGCTGAAAAAGCTGGGCTTTGAGACGATTATCGTAAACTGTAATCCGGAAACGGTTTCTACGGATTATGATACTTCGGATAAACTGTATTTTGAACCGCTGACGCTGGAAGATGTGCTCAGCATCCACGAGAAAGAGAAGCCGGTAGGCGTGATTGCCCAGTTTGGCGGGCAGACGCCTTTGAATCTGGCGGCAGAGTTAAAGAAAAACGGCGTGAACATCTTAGGAACGACGCCGGAAACGATAGATATGGCCGAGGATCGTGATTTGTTCCGCGCCATGATGGATAAGCTTGGCATACCGATGCCTGAGGCGGGGATGGCGGTAAACGTGGAAGAAGCCCTGGAAATCGCAGGTAAGATAGGCTATCCGGTGATGGTTCGCCCATCGTACGTGCTGGGCGGCCGCGGGATGGAAGTGGTGCATGATGACGAAGCCCTGACATTCTATATGCGGGCAGCGGTAGGTGTGACGCCTGACCGTCCGATTCTGATTGACAGGTTCCTGCATCATGCGACAGAATGTGAGGCGGATGCGATTAGTGACGGCGAGCATGTATTTGTTCCGGCAGTCATGGAGCATATTGAGCTGGCAGGCGTCCATTCCGGCGACTCGGCGTGCATCTTGCCGTCGAAGCACTTGACAGAGGAGCAGGTAGAGACGATTAAAGATTACACCAGAAGAATCGCGAAAGAGATGAACGTAGTAGGCTTGATGAACATGCAGTACGCGATTGAGGACGGTGTTGTTTATGTGCTGGAGGCGAACCCGCGTGCATCCCGTACTGTGCCTTTGGTATCCAAAGTGTGCAGTATCAATATGGTGAAGCTGGCAACGGAAATCATGACGGCGCCGCTTACAGGCAAGGCGTCTCCGGTACCGGGGCTCCATGATAAAGAGATTCCTTATTATGGCGTAAAAGAAGCTGTATTCCCGTTCAATATGTTCCAGGAGGTAGACCCTCTGCTGGGACCGGAAATGCGCTCCACAGGAGAGGTGCTCGGTCTTTCCAGCAGCTACGGAAAAGCATTTTATAAAGCACAGGAGGCAACGCAGACGAGATTGCCGATGGAGGGAACCGTACTGTTTAGCGTTAATGACAGGGATAAGCAGGAGCTGGTAGAGGTAGCACGGGCAATTTATGACAACGGCTTTAAGATTATGGCGACAGGCAGAACGTGTGATATGATCCGTGAGGCAGGTATGGAAGCTCAGAAAATCTCTAAACTTAATGAGGGACGTCCAAATATCCTGGATGCCATTACAAATAAACAGATAGATTTGATTATCAATACGCCGAATGATAAAAAAGGCGCGGTGGATGACAGCTATATCCGCAAGGCGGCCATTAAGAATAAGATTCCGTATATGACCACGATGGCGGCGGCGAAAGCAACTGCTGCGGGAATCCACTCCATGAAAAAAGGAGAGGGCGCGCCGGTGAAGTCTTTACAGGAATATCACGGAAGCATCAAATAAATATCAGGAAAAGAATAGCTTGTGCCGGGAGTTCCCTTCCTAGCACAAGCTGTATTTTTGTAACAGTTCAGCCTTCGGCTTTCTGTTACTGGTATCAAGCTTTTGCTATAACGATATTATTTTTGTAGAAATGCCGTCTCTGAAAGCCTTATCGTGTTCCACAAAAATCATGGCAGGGGAGAATTCTTTGATGAGCTGTTCAATCTGGATGCGGGAATAAATATCAATAAAGTTAAGCGGTTCATCCCATACATATAGGTGAGCCTGTTCGCAAAGACTTTTAGCTATCAACACTTTCTTTTTCTGTCCTTCTGAAAAGTTTGAGATATCTTTCTCAAATTGTATCCGTTCAAAGTCCATTTTCCGCAGAACTGCTTTAAATAAGCTTTCGTCTATATGATGTTCTGCCGCAAAGCTGTGTAATCTTCCTTGCAAATGGGAGGTATTCTGCGGCACATAGGAAATGATAAGACCAGAGCCTATCGTAACGGTGCCGGTATATTCAAGTTCTTCGCCAACCAATAATTTCAGAAGGCTGCTCTTTCCGCTTCCGTTCCTGCCTACAAAGCCAAGTTTCCAATTGGTATCTATCTGAAAGCTCACATCCTCAAAAATATTATCACAGCTTGACGGATAGGAAAATGTAAGATTTTCTACTTTAATCATCGACATAATAAAATATCTCCTTTCCATAATTTGAAATAAAATAAGAGCCGCAAGAAAGCTAATTCTTGCAGCTCAACATAGCATAACAATATCGCTCCGCAAAGGTGCGGGCAATAGAATTATATAAGAGTGAACAGACGGATAACTTTCTTGCAATGCCTGCAATAATACTTTGCACGTATAGTATTACTGCATATTCCGGTTTTATCTGCAAGAAAAGTTAAACATCCTTCCACCCCTTTCTGTTCTGAAAATATGCATTAGAATACTACAGAACCAGAAAAAAATCAAGATAAATATTTTTAGGAAAGGTGGTCTGTGATTCCGCAGCTTTCCAAATTGCGGTTTATCGGGGAGTTTGTCTCTTACCCCAGATAGTCACGGAACCGATAGTATCCATGCTTACACCGAACGCCGGGACGCCTGTCATATATCCCACACGGACGGGGACAACGCGCCGGCGAGCTAACGATTAACTACAACTAATGCGCTCAGGAGAGCCTTCGCGCATAAGTTTCCGTAAATCGTGGATCTCACCTCTGCTAAGGGCGTCCCCTGAGTGTCCGCTTAGGGATATATGACAGGCGCCCCGGCTGTATGGTGGTCGGCGTTACGTGCGTGTGTGACTGCGTGGACTTTCCTGATACATGCCGTGGATGGAATCGCCCATGTGCTTAATTATGATAATCCGCCGGATATACGACGAGACACGGCTTTGCACGAATGGGTTCATGAACTGGCGGCTCTGCATATCATAAACGCCATTATATGCAGATGCCGCCGCACCGGACGGTTTCCGCAAGCCACTTTTCCTATACGTACAGTCAAACAGTGTAACCATGCTTTGCAGCACTTTACTGTACACAAGGGTGTTCCGTGCACCGAAAGTCGCCAGTGTTTTCGTTACAA
>NZ_CALPCM010000040.1:0-24290 GCF_943193015.1 Hominisplanchenecus murintestinalis | reverse complement strand
CCAAAAAGGTATGGTGTCTTTAGTTTTAAAGCATTTATAGCAGTTTTGGTAAAAATTCAAATTTGCTCATTTATAGTATATAAAAATCGTCAAAAGCCTTATTTTACCTACTATTCCTGTGATTGCCCTATTTTATTTCTGTTCGGTAACAAAGTATAATCTTGCCTTGAAAATAAATCCTATTCCTATTTCGATATTCCATTTTTTAATCCAATGCGTAAATACATCAGATACATCCTTTCCGTAAAAAACTGCTGCCCTCCAAAATGTAAACCATCCCGACATACAAAAAGACACCACTACCTATATCCCTATAAGTAATGATGTCTTAAATTTTTACTATATCAAGGCTCGTCATTTGTCGTAACTATGTCGTAAAATACAAATATCCGCCTTTCAAAACGCCTGTAAATGCCTTGTTTTCGGCATTTTACTTATCAATGCTCTTCATCGTCGGGAACAGCAGCACGTCTCGAATCGCTGCCGAATCCGTCATCAGCATACACATTCTGTCGATACCGAACCCGATACCGCCTGTCGGCGGCATACCAATCATAAGTGCATTCAGGAAGTCCTCGTCGGTATGGTTGGCTTCTTCGTCTCCCTGGGCGAACTGTTCTTCCTGTGCTGCGAAGCGCTCGCGCTGGTCAATGGGGTCGTTCAGCTCGGAGTAGGCGTTTGCCATTTCCCAGCCGTTCATGAAGAATTCAAAACGCTCTACATATTCGGGATTTTCCGGTTTCTTTTTGGTCAGAGGTGAGATTTCAATCGGATGATCCATAACAAATGTCGGCTGTACCAGATGTTCTTCTACAAATTCCTCAAAGAACAGGTTCAGGATATCGCCTTTCTTGTGCCGCTCTTCATACTCAACATGATGTTCTTTTGCAGCTGTCCTTGCTTCCTCCAGTGTATGGATTTCATGGAAATCTACGCCGGAATATTTCTTGACGGCGTCTACCATAGTGATTCTCTCAAAAGGCTTTCCGAGATCCATCTCGATTCCCTGATAGGTGATCGTAGTCGTCCCCAGAACTTCCTGAGCCACATGGCGGTACAGGCTTTCGGTCAAATCCATCATTCCATTGTAGTCGGTATATGCCTGATAGAGTTCCATCAGGGTGAACTCAGGATTGTGTCTGGTGTCCAGGCCTTCGTTGCGGAATACGCGCCCGATTTCATAGACACGCTCCAGACCGCCGACAATCAGTCTTTTCAGAGGCAGTTCCAGAGAAATGCGGAGCTTGAAATCTTCATCCAGCGCATTGAAATGCGTCTCGAAAGGTCTTGCTGCCGCGCCGCCTGCATTTGCCACGAGCATAGGTGTTTCTACTTCCATAAATCCCTGGGCATCCAGATATTGACGAATACTGCTGATGATTTTCGAACGCTTGATAAAGGTGTCCTTTACTTCCGGGTTCATAATCAAATCCACATAACGCTGGCGATAGCGGATGTCTGTGTTGGTCAGGCCGTGAAATTTCTCTGGCAGAATCTGCAGGCTCTTGCTCAGAAGGGTTACTTCTGAAGCATGGATAGAAATTTCTCCGGTCTTTGTGCGGAATACTTCGCCTTTTAACCCTACGATATCGCCGATATCCATTTTTTTAAATGCTTTATATTCATCTTCGCCAATGCTGTCCCTTGCTACATAGGACTGAATGTTTCCGGATAAATCCTGGATATTACAGAAAGATGCTTTTCCCATGACACGTTTGGACATCATACGTCCTGCCAGAGATACAATCTGTCCTTCCAGTTCATCGAAGTTGTCTTTGATATCCTTGCTGTGATGGGTTGCGTCATACTTTGTAATCTGAAATGGGTCTTTTCCATTTTCCTGTAAGTCCGCCAGCTTTTCGCGGCGTACTTTTAAAAGCTGGTTTAAGTCCTGCTCCTGTACTTTCTTCTGTTCTGCCACTGTCTTTTCACTCCCTAATTTGATCTATGAATTCCAAGGACTTTATATTTCATAAGCCCTGCTTCTGCCTCGACGGTAATTTCATCGCCGACCTTTGCACCAATCAGCGCTTTTCCTACGGGAGATTCGTTGGAAATCTTACCCTGCAGGCTGTTGGCTTCAGAGGAACCTACGATTTTAAATTCCATTTCTTCTTCAAATTCCTCATCATATACTTTTACCAGACATCCTACGCTGATTTTGTCCAGATCAACTTCATCCTCTACGATAACTTCTGCGTTTTTCAGGATTTTCTCAATTTCCTCAATACGTGCTTCGATGTCTCTCTGTTCGTCTTTTGCTGCGTCATATTCGGCGTTTTCGGAAAGATCCCCCTGCTCCCGTGCCTCTTTGATTTTTTCAGCGACTTCTTTTCGTTTTACGACTTTCAGGTCGTGCAGCTCTTCTTCCAGGGCTTTCAGTCCTGCATAGGTCAATAAATTTTTCTTTTCTTCCATTTTAGTCCTACACCCTTTCAAATTTCTTAAAAAAAGGTAAGCCGGTTTCCCAGCTTAACAGTCACAGTATTATAGCCCATTGGCGGTAAAATGTCAAGATTTTGAGCGCAGGAATGGACGCGGCGGAAAAGAAATATTAACGGGAAATGTCATATTTGTAATACACAAACTTTATTGTTTTGATTTGAGACAGATATTATAATTTTAAAATATAAAGCATATAAAAGCATGAATAATATGAAAAAAACACAAGAAAGGAGAGCGTGGATAGAGACATGCGCTATTCATGTAAATGTGGAATATGGAAAATTTTAGGAGCGGAAGGCTGTCGGATTATAATTATGAGCTTGTTGCGTCAGTTTCAGGTGAAGAGGTCAATGGTAAGCTAAAAGAATATTTTGACAAAGCGGATGCCGTAAAGAAGGTTTATGTCCTGGATGACGGAAACAGCAATTATTATCAGGTGGAGGAGGGGAAAGACTGCTCGGATCTTCCATCTACCTATCCGGACAACGTGGCTGCCCTGACGAAGCAGAAAGGCGCGCTTTATAACGCGCTGGATGGGCTTCAGTTATTTTCGAAAGAGGCAAGTGAGGAGAACGTTAGAAAAGCGTACGATGATTATTACCTGGCGTATGGGATTTATGCGGAATACGGGCTTCCACAATGCTTTTCAGACGAAGAGATAGAAGCCTTTCAGATTCTTGAGTTCCTGGAGACCCTGGACGTGAACCAGTCTTACGTGCTGTATAATTTATGCTTCCGAAATATTTCGGTGTTTGAGATTGGAGAGAATCACAGAAAGGTTTCCCTGAAGATGGCGTGCCAGCCACAGACAGGCGGCATAAAAAAGGCGTGGAGGTTCCAGTATCGGTTTAACATGAACTTTAGGCAGGCCATGTTTGGAAAGCTGCCGGTTCCGGTACAGGAGAGAGTACAGAACCTGGCGGCGCCGTTATGGGAAGGAACGGAAAACGGGGATGTAGATGATATTTTCGACATTTCCAATCTGGTTATGATCCTGAACAGCAGGACGGCGACAACTACGCCGGTGATCGAAGGGCTTTCTGAAAAGGCGTCGGATTTTGTGACGGGCGTATTTGTCCATCACTTTTTTGATAAGCTTGAGAGAGATGAGCAGACGGTTTTTGGGCGTGTCATTACTCCGAAAACAGGCGAGGAAAAGTACCTCTTTACACCAAAAAAATTTACGCTGACGGTAGATAACCCGACGTTCGGGACGCCATCGTACGACTCGGCGCAGACGATGTTGAACTATATCGTGATGTGCGGCGATAAAAATATCCCGCCGCTGAAAAAGTTTTCATGGAGATGGCTGGAAGCTTCCGAGCGGGGAAAGCTTGGCGGCGTTATGGAAATTAACAGGGATTTGCTGTTTGCAAGGGTATGTGAACAGTTTAAGCGCGAGATTCTGAGCAGGCTAAGGCTGGAAGTGAATGCGTGGATGGAGAAGCAGACGGTAGGGTTTACCTACTGGCTCGGTATTCAATCAGCTTCCGGGTATGACGCGGCGCAGTTCCTTCTTCAGCCGGACGGGTCCTATCAGTACTGTTATTCTCATGAGAAATCCAGCGAAACGGTTTACGGGTGGATACCTCCGATTTTTGCGGCTTCCGGTTCACTGGCGGCAAAATATTCGGTGGCGTGTAATGCCAGAGGCGGAGAGATAACAGTGGATAACGTAAAGTATCCCGCCCTTATCTTTGACGCAAGGGTTGTAGGATGGCTTGACGTGGTGTATGACGGCGGGCACTCTAAGGGGACAATCTATGACGCTGATTTAATCTTTTCTCTGGGAATCGCGCTGGATGATTACGGGAACATCAGCTTCAAGAAGACTTTTGAACTGAAAGAAAATAAGACAACAATGGATAAGAGCGGATGGGCGGAATTTGCAAGCGTTGGAGGGATTGATTCTACCGTGGATGGCTTTACAAACTATTTGAAAAAGTGGATCGGAGAATTTAATGGTTTTGCAAAGTCAGGATTCTTAAATAACTTTTACACAAAAATGTGCTGGGTAATGCCCGGAAACAGTACCTTTACCTACAGGGATGAAGGATTTACCAAAGGGCATGATTTTTACGCGATGATTAAATATGTGCAGGAATAGGGGGAATGGGAATGAAAAGAATAGAAGTTTCTTCGGAGCTGGCGGATTATTTTGTGCCGTTGACGGCAGTGTGTTTTGAGAAGGATATAGAATTGCTTTGTACGGAAGATTTTTTTGGAATGCTGAGTATCGGAACAGATAACAGGTTGTATTTGTACTATGGAGATTACGGAAAGGCGGCCAGGTTCCAGAAAGCGGATATTACGGGGAGCCTGGGAGGAAACGTAAAACGTATGGCCGCTATGCAGGCGGAAAATGGGAAAGAATTTATCATCAGCGTGATTGCGGGGGAAGAGCTTTATTATGCCGTGACGGACACGCCCCAGAAACCTGCATGGAGGCGGGTGGATTTTTCGGAAGCGGCGTCCGGAAGAGCGTATATCCCGGAAGATGTCTGCATAAGCGCGTTTTCGGATCAGATTATTCTGGCGGCGGAGCTGAAAGATAAGGGCACAGGTAAGACGGAGGAGTTTTTTGTGGAGTCTGATTTGGCAGGCTCAAGCCTGAAATATTACCCGTGCGCGGCAAACTTTGAGACGATAAAGGCTTCGCTTTTGGGACAGGCTGTATCCCAGAGAGTGCCGGGAATCTATACCTACGGGAATTATGCCGGGACGGAGCAGATTCTCTATACGCCTGTAAGAAATGTATATCAACCGGGAATTATGCCAAGTCCGTTTCGGCTGGCGGCGGATAGAGGAACGGATGCCATCAGCCTGGTTCCGCTCTCAGAGGACGACTGTGATTATCCGGGGACGCATTTATTTGCGGGGGGAGGGGGAAAGCTATTCTTTTATCCGTTCCGGAATCAGGTGGACTGTATTCGGCATCCAGAGAAAGGGCCGACTTTGATTGCCCGGTCAGATTCTTTCAATCAGATAAAAAAGATGGAGTCTTATTATGATGGGACGAAATTGTATGTGTGGATTCTGAACGAAAGTGGGGAACTGCTGTATCTTTGCGCGGACACGGAGAAAGGGCTTCCTGTTTCCTTTAGCGCGCCCCTGCTGTTCCGGGAAAATGTGCTGCATTTCGGGGCAAAGCCGGGAAAAATCTTTTTGTGCGAATCCTCGAAAGGGATGAAACTTACGATTGGGGAATATAATAGAAATTCCGGCGTCTGGGATTTTTCTTCGGTGCTGATCGACGGCGGGCTAAGCAAAAAGATGGAACCGGTTAAGATTCCGGCATATATGACAAAAGCTATCGTGTACAGGGAGAATGGAGCCATTTCTGAAGGGACGAAAGTCTGTGTGACGGCGCTGGACAATGCGGAGGCTTATATAAACGGCATATACCGCAAGTTCGAGAAAGGGAAAACGCTTACGTTTCGGACAAATGAGCAGGGGTGCGTGAACATTGTGCAGGTTGCGAAAACATCTTTAATGGCTGTCTCCTATGAAATCAGCCTGGCAGAAAATAAGGCTGATGGAATCATATGTGAGGACCCGTCGCGAAAGGCGCGTGAAAAGCTTATGGGATTAGATACGCCGGAGAAGATAAAAGCGGCCCAGATTGTGGATATTCATGGAAATGCAAGGCCGTTTATAACAGGGGTGTCGGAAAGTGATCTTGAACATACGGCGGCGATCGTAGGAAAGCTGAATACGGTTCAAAATATGCTGGCTGCGCCTTGTGATATGAATGGGATGTTTGCCTGTAGAGAGGCGGACAGCTTTATTACAGATTTCTTTGACGCTGTCGAGGATGCGTTTAATTATGTGAAAGGCAAGCTGATCAAAGGGTTTGACATTTTCATTGACGCCGTAACAAAGACCTGGAACTTTGTCATCAAAATCGGGGAGAAAATCATAGGATTTGTGATTGACACCGCAGAGCAGATTTATAGCTGCATCGTTAAGGTCTTTGAGTATATCAAGGCAGGGATTGAGAAAGTCATTGACTGGCTGAAGTTCGTATTTAATATGGACGATGTGGTCAGGCTGAAAAATACGATGAAGCAGTTTGTAAAGCTGTCACTGAAAGCGGCGGCGGATAAACTGGAATATGCCAGAGGGATAGCGGATCAGGAAATCCAGGGCACGATAGAGAAGATTACGGAGTGGGGCGGCATTGATGAACCGAAGATTGAGCCCGCGGGGGAAAAGGAAGGGTATCAGCCGGACTCAGGGAATATGTATCTGTTTGATCTTATTTTCGGGAATCTCCAGCCGAAATTTGAAATACCGGCTATGGAGATTTCGGGAGAGGCAAAGAAAGCAGTTGCCAGAGTTTCCGGGCTGTATGCAGAGATGCAGACAGAGATGAAAGGATACGCTGGAAACATGCTGGATACGGTGACGGATGCCCTGGAGCACATTGATTTCTCCGACGTGAATACGATTATGGCGGCATTGAAAAAGACGGCTGCCGTACTGGCGGTTACAGGCCTGGAGATTGTAAGGAAAGTTGTTGACGCGCTATTTGAGCTTCTGGAGACAGTGCTTTCCTCAATCTTTGAGTATCTGGACGCCCCGGTGTACCTTCCGTTTATTTCAGAGGTGCTGGAGCTGTTTGGCATAGACGAATTTTCAGTGCTGGATATTGTAACGATTGTCCCCGCGTTTCTGACGAGCGTCATTTATAAAATCATCAAAGGAAAGCCAGTGGTTGACGAAACAGTTTATACACAGATTATGGATGCACGGACAATCGAAGAGCTGAATTTTGGAGATGATGCCGCTGACGCGCTTGGGGATCTGCCGGCCGGCGGGAAAAAGACAGGCGTCCAGATATGTAAAATCTGCCTGTTTGGGGTTTCTCTGACGGAAACGATTCTGACCGGGGTTCTCTATGCGACTGTGGGGACGGAGACGCCGCCGCTGTATACGAAAATCTCCACATGCCTCGGGGCGGCAGATTTTGCGTTTTCTATGATTTCGGGATATGTGTGCTATTCTCCTATGACAGAGGCGGCAGATGATTTGGACACCGCGATCAGCATCTATACATATGCATGGATCGGAAAATCCATGACGTTCCTCCTGGGCGGGATCTTGCAGATACTGGAGGAGATGACAGTGGAAGAGAAGCTGAAAACAGGGTTGAAAAAGGCAGCGAATGTATGTAATATAATTGCTGGAGGGATTTCCCTGGTGGGACTTGCCGCGGAGATTACAGCATGTGTCATGGCGGCCCGCGTTTTGGCGGACACCCATGACAAAAAGATAGATAAGGCAATTTTCCTTACAGAAGATGTGGGGTATATGGTAGATGACGTAAGAAATATCATGGATGTATGCACAGTCTTTTTCAAAGAAGAGGAGCCTGTAAATGCTCCGGTGCCGCCCTGGTTTACGGTAATCCGGACGATTGGAAGCGGTGGGTACTGTCTGTCGCAGCTAGCTTCCCTGATGATCCTTTCGGAAGGATAAGTGTATGTGGTTCTTCTTATTTAAATCCATGTTTCCGCCGAAATACTAAGTATAAAATACATGTATGTCAGGGGGGAGAAGCAATGGGAATGGAAATGATGGGGAATCTAAACCAGCAGGCGAAAATGGCAAAGATGCAGCAGGCATGGGATATGAAAAAGTCAGGCACGCTTCCCATAATGGGAAAGACAGGGGCTTCGGTTTTTAAGACGCTGGCGCCTGAGAAAAAGAAGACAAGTGATGCAGAAGTTAAAAAGAGGATATCAAAAATTAAAACAAAGCTAAAATCAGGCGCGAAGCTTGGCGCTGCGGACAAAGCGTTTCTGCGTAAACATGCACCGGAGCTTTACCGAAAGGTTCTGGCATTGGAAAAAGAGCGGGAGGCTTACGAGGAGCGTCTAAAAGAGTGCAAGACAAGGGATGAAGTGGAAGAGGCCAAGCTGCAGAAAAAAGGTGAGATGTCTTCTACGATGAAAGATACAGATCCGGAATTTGCCATGATCCGCATGGCGCAGATGACTGCGGCTGAAAGTGAAGCGGCTCCTTCGGTGAAACAGAAGCCCTGGCGTTATGAAATAGAGCAGGAAGAACAGCAGGAGAAAAGTGAAGCGGTGGAGAGGCTGACGGAGAAAGAGCTTGAAAACCGCAGACAGGAAAAAAGCAGGGAAGAAGGGCAGTGGGCAGGAAGGGAAGAGGAAGCTTTTTCGGATGAGAGATTTAAAGATATGCATATTGCAGCTATACGCATGATGCCGTCTTCAGAGCTGTCGGATGCAGCAGCGGATTATACAAAGGGACAGGCCGCATACCAGGCATCGGCTGGAATGGAAGGCGCAGAGCTGCCGGAAGCTGAGACAAAAAAAGAAAAAAGAGGCTGAGAATATTTCGGGATTAACAACAAGAAGAGAACTATGCCGTTGGTGCCAGGTACGGAACACCGATGGCATAGTTTTCGTATGGCAGGACAAAATCCGTGTTATCGGGAACGGTTTGAAGCGTAACGAATTTAGGACAGGAAGATGATAAAGATGGAAAATAAATTAGTAATAGGAATACTGGCTCATGTGGATGCCGGGAAAACTACATTATCAGAGGGAATGTTGTACCTGGGGGGAAGCATACGGAAAATGGGGCGTGTGGATCATGGGAATGCTTTTCTGGATACGTATGCGCTGGAGCGTGCCCGCGGCATTACGATTTTTTCCAAGCAGGCTGTATTGAATATGGGAAAATGGGTAGTAACGCTTTTGGATACGCCTGGGCATGTGGATTTTTCGGCAGAGATGGAGCGTACACTTTCGGTATTGGATTACGCGGTTTTAGTGATTAATGGCGCGGACGGGGTACAGGGGCATACACAGACTTTGTGGCGGCTTCTGCACCGTTATAGGGTTCCGGTGTTTCTGTTTGTGAATAAAATGGATCAGGAAGGAACGGATAGGGAAGCGTTGATGGAGGAGCTGAAACAGCGTTTGGATGATTCTTGTGTGGACTTTACAGAAGAGGAGGCCAGACTTGAGAATATTGCTATGTGTGAGGAGGCGGCGTTAGAGGAGTACCTGGAGACGGGAGGGATAGCCCAGGAAGAAATATGCCGTATGATTGCAGAAAGAAAGGTGTTTCCGTGTTACTTTGGCTCGGCGCTGCGTATGACGGGCGTGGAGGAATTTATGATGGGTCTGGCGAAATATGTACGCCTTCCGGTCTATCTGGATGGGTTTGGGGCGCGGGTATTTAAAATTTCCAGGGATGAGCAGGGAAACCGCCTGACCCATATGAAGATTACAGGGGGGAGCCTGAAAGTGAAGGAGCTTCTGGAAGTTGGCGGGGACAGGGAAGAGAAAGCAGACCAGATTCGGATTTATTCGGGGACGCGCTATGAGGCGGTTTCGGAGGCAAAAGCCGGGACGGTATGTGCAGTGACAGGGCTTTCACATACCAGGCCGGGGCAGGGAATCGGACTGGAAACAGAGACGGCAATTCCGGTGCTGGAACCGGTTCTGACATATCGGATGATATTTCCGGAAGAATGCAGTGTCCACACGATGCTTCCGAAGCTTCGTGAACTGGAAGAGGAGGAGCCGGAGCTTCATATCGTATGGGACAAGGAGTTAAATGAAATCCATGCCCAGCTGATGGGAGAAGTGCAGATTGAAGTGTTGAAAAACCTGATTGGGGAGAGGTTTGGCGTGCAGGCAGAATTTGGCGAGGGAAATATCGTATATAAAGAAACAATTCTGGAGCCTGTAGAGGGGGTCGGGCACTTTGAGCCACTGCGTCATTATGCGGAGGTACATCTTCTGATGGAGCCGGGAGAGCGGGGAAGCGGCCTGCAGTTTGCCACGGCCTGCAGCGAGGATATATTGGACAGGAATTGGCAGAGGCTGGTGCTTACCCATCTGGAAGAAAAAGAGCACAGGGGTGTGTTAACAGGATCGGCAGTTACAGATATGAAGATTACCCTGGTGTCTGGAAAAGCGCATTTGAAGCATACGGAAGGCGGGGATTTCCGTCAGGCAACGTATCGTGCTGTGCGCCAGGGATTGAAAAAAGCGAAGAGCATTCTGCTGGAACCATACTATGACTTCCGTTTGGAGGTTCCGGCAGAGATGGTGGGACGTGCGATGTCGGATATCCAGCGTATGAACGGCATATTCGAGCTGCCCGGACGGGAAGGAGAGATCTCGGTGCTTACAGGAAGCGCGCCAGTGGCAGAGATGCGCGGCTATCAGACGGAAGTGTCATCGTACACCCGTGGCCTGGGGCGGCTGAGCTGTACGTGGAAAGGCTATGAGCCATGCCATAATGAGGAAGAAACTGTTCTGGCTCTGGGCTATGATCCAGAGAGAGATTTGGACAACCCCACGGGGTCAGTGTTCTGTGCACACGGAGCCGGGTTTGTGGTAGAGTGGGACAAGGTAGAGGAATACATGCACCTGGAAAATGTGCTGCCATCTAAAGAAGAGACAGAGCCGGAGATTCCGGCTGCCGTCTCAGGAAGGAGCCGCAGCGCTGGAAGCCGGAGGGAGGAAAAGGAGCTGGAGGAAATTTTTACCCGAACCTACGGCGCAGTGAAACGGCAGCTGCCGGAAGCGGGAAGGCGTGTAGTTTCTGCGCCATCTTACCGCTCGCCGAAACGGGCGAAAGAAATGGATGAATATCTGCTGGTAGACGGATATAATATCATTTTTGCCTGGGAGGATTTGCGGGAGCTTGCCGAGAAGAATATCGACGGCGCTCGTACCCGTCTGATGGATATCCTGAGTAATTACCAGGGCTATAAGAAGTGCCGGGTAATTCTGGTGTTTGACGCCTATAAGGTAGAAGGGAATCCGGGGGAAATCATTAAATATCATAATATTTATGTCGTGTATACCAAAGAAGCTGAGACAGCTGACCAGTATATTGAGAAAACGGTTCATGCAATCGGGAGAAAATACCATGTGACAGTGGCAACGTCGGACGGGCTGGAGCAGGTGATTATCTTGGGACAGGGCGGGCACAGGATGTCGGCACAGAATTTGCATGAGGAAATAGAGATTGCAGGAAAGGAAATCCGTGAGGAATGTGAAAAGCTGCCATCAGGAGGGAAAAACCTGCTGTTTGCCGGGCTGGATGATGAGACAGCAGAATATATGGAGGACGTGCGGCTGGGGCGCAGAAAGGTACAAGATAGTTCGGAAGATTGATGAGAATGTCATAGAAGAAAGCAGCACAGGAAAGTTAAATTTCCTGCGCTGCTTTTTAACGTCCGGATATACTCTACGGTCTTTTATGATTTTACGATGCTGATACCGATACCATAAGCGCCGGGACCGATGTGGGCGCTTACACTTAAAGAAAGGGGATCGTACTGGACATCTACGCCGGGAAAAGCCTGAGAAATTAAAGATTTCCACTCAGCGATTTCTTCAGGTGTCAGTCCTGCTCCGGCAGCATCCACGCGAACGCGGGAGAGGTCAGCGCCCTCGAACCTGGTTTTGTAATCATCTACAATGGCGTCTACCATGCGTATCCTGCACTTTTTCATCCCCCGGATTTTGGCGAAGGCATCCAGCTTTCCTCCCTGGATCGTAAGCACAGGCTTGATATTCAGTACAGTTCCGAGAGCGGCGCCTGCCGGAGTGACCCTGCCGCCTTTTTTTAAATAGGTCAAAGTATCTACCGCGATATAAATAGAAGAGTCATATGCCCGTGCTTCCAAATCCTGTTTGATTTCTTTTGCGGACATTCCGCTGTCAGCCATTTGCTTTGCTTCGATAACAGAAGCTTTCAAGGTAATGGAGATGCGGTGATTATCTACGACTGCAACTTTGCCCTCATAGTCATTGGCAAGCCCCAGCGCTGTTTCACAGGAATTGCTCAGTCCGCTGGACATAGGGATATGAACAATTTCATCATATCCTGCTTCCAGAAGCCTGTCCCACAAATCCATCACATCTCCGGGAGAAGGCTGCGAGGTGGAGATATCTTTCCCGGCAGCCAGGCCGGCGTAAAATTCCTCATCGTCTAAATCGATGCCTTCAAAACGAATTTCCCCGTCAATAATTACAGGCATGGGAAGCAGAAAAATACCCATTTCTTCCGCTTTTTTTTGTGAGATACCGCTGTTGCTGTCAGTGATAATAGCTGTTTTCATTTATCATATCCTCCTTATTTGAAACGCGAAGCTGAAATCTTTTTAAATTGTTTTGATTGTAACACTTCGCGGCTTTGAATTCAAGCATGCGGAGGATTTTTAGAGGACTGGCCGGAAGATTGATGGAGTTTGTTCAGGTAGGCTTTTAAAATCATATTGATATATTGCGACAGGGAACGGTCGTCCTCGTCAGCCAAATCCTTTAGTTCTCCGACAATGTTGTGGTCAATGGTAATGCTTACTTTTGCTTTTAAAGGTTTCATAGATGTCTCCTTTCAAGGATTTCTTCGTTAGTATTAAGATATCCCATGAATTTATACTCACAATATACCATTGAATAGCGTCTGCTATTGCGGTTTCAGGCGAATTCATGTAAAGTAGTTTTGGAGATTTACAAACAAGTAATAGAAAGATTTAGGACGAGATAATAAGGAGGGGAAAGATGAAAGATATACAGGAATGGGCAGAAATGGGAGATACAGAGTTTTATTTTCGCTATCTGCGCGATGCAGGTGTAGAAGAACTGACAGAATTTCTTGAAATGTTCCCGGAATTTCTGGAAGACGATTGCCAGTTCTTACAGAATGGGATATAGTAGAGACAGCAGATAACTTATGGAAAAGACGGAGGCGCAAGATGGATGTTGAAAAATTATTGCAGCAGGTAAAAGACGGAAAGGTATCCATCCGGGAAGCGGCGCAAGATTTAAAGAAGCTGCCCTATGAGGATTTAGGTTACGCGAAAGTGGATCACCACCGCAGGCTGCGCACAGGAGCAGCAGAGGTAGTATTTTGCCAGGGAAAGGCAGACAGCCATCTGTGTGGGATTTTTGAAAATTTTTATGAGAACAGAAGAAACGTGCTGGGGACACGGGCAAGCGCCGGGCAGTATGAGATGCTTCATAAGAAATTTCCAGAGCTGCGCTATGATCCGGTGGCACGGATTGTAAAAGCGGAGTTTGAGGAGAGGGAGTTACAGGGAAATGTGGCAGTGTGTACGGCAGGTACGGCGGATATTCCGGTGGCGGAGGAGGCGGCACAGTGCGCAGAGTTTTTTGGGGCAGGGGTTAGCAGATATTATGATGTGGGCGTGGCAGGAATCCACAGGCTGCTGTCTAAGCGCGAGGAAATCTGCCGGGCGAACTGTGTAATTGCCATTGCGGGAATGGAGGGCGCACTGGGGAGCGTGCTGGCAGGGCTGGTGGACAAGCCGGTGATTGCAGTGCCCACATCTATCGGATACGGGGCGAATTTCGGTGGTGTATCGGCGCTTTTGAGCATGTTGAATTCATGTGCAAATGGAATTTCTGTAGTGAATATTGACAATGGTTATGGCGCGGCGTATATTGCGGCTCAGATTAACCGTCTTGCACTTGGAAAAGGCGGGCGTTAGCAGACAGGGATGCAGGAGGCAGAGATGAGGACTTTATATTTGGAATGCTGTTCGGGAATCAGCGGGGATATGACAGTAGCGGCTCTTCTGGATTTAGGGGGAGACAGAGACGGACTGCTGGCGATGCTGGAAGGCATGCCGCTTCAAGGTTTCCATGTGGAAATCGGGCAGACGGAAAAATGTGGGATGGCGGCATGTGATTTTGACGTTATTTTGGATGAGCATCCCCATGAGCACCGCCATCTGGCAGGCATTTATAAGATTATTGAAAATACGGATACATCCATCCGGGTAAAGCGGCTGGCAAAGAGGATGTTTGAAATTGTGGCGGAGGCAGAGGCGAAGGCTCATAAAGTTCCGGTGGAGGACGTACACTTTCATGAAGTGGGGGCAGTGGATTCCATTGTGGATATCATGAGCGCAGCATATTTGATAGAAAGCCTGAAAATTGACAGGGCAGTGGTTTCAGAGCTACACGAGGGCAGCGGGCAGGTGCGGTGCCGGCATGGCATTCTGCCTGTACCCGTACCGGCAGTGGTAAATATTGTGCAGGAATGGGGGCTGGCGCTGCGGCTGACAGAGACGGAGGGCGAAATGATAACTCCGACGGGGGCGGCAATTGCGGCAGCGCTGTGTGAATATGGGGGCAAGATGCCGGAGGGCAAACCACAGGGGAAGTTGCTGCGTATGGGAGCAGGCGCAGGAAAAAAAGATTTTCCGCACGCAAATGTCCTGCGTATGATGCTGTTTGAAGAGAAGACAAATACAGACCGGGAGACGGGGCAGGAAACGGCTTGGGAAGCAGCGGGGGATGGTGATTTGTGGATGCTCGAAACAAATATAGATGACTGTACCGGGGAAATGCTGGGGTATGTCTCGGAAATTTTGCTGGAAGCTGGGGCGAGGGATGCATTTTTTACGCCTATTTATATGAAGAAAAACCGTCCGGCATATATGTTGAGCGTTATGTGCGGCGGAGTGCAGAGGGAGTGCATGGAAAGCCTGATTTTCCGGCACACGACAACGATAGGGATTCGTAGATATCGGGTGATGAGGAGTGCACTGGAACGGTGGGCAGATACGGCAGATACGTCTTATGGTACGGTAAAGATAAAAAGGATTGTAAGGCCGGACGGCATATGCAGTATGCCGGAGTATGAGAGTATCCGTGAAATTTGCGCCCGGACAGGAGAGGGGTTTTCAAAAGTCTATGAAACGGTAAGGAATGAGGTGGAACAGACGCTGAAAGGTGAGGGAACAACATGGAGAAGCGATTGAAACTGCTAAGAGAGAGAATGGACAAGCTGACGAGAGAGGATAGCTGCGTAGCATTTTCCGGGGGCGTGGACAGCAGCCTGCTTTTGAAAACGGCGGTAAAAGCTGCGGATAAGAATCATACAAAGGTCTATGCGGTAACGATAAGGACGCGGCTGCAGCCAGGGGAAGATATGGAGATTGCAGCCCGGGTGGCGGAAGAATGCGGCGCAGAGCATGTTGTCCTATATCTGGACGAGAGCCGGGAAGAGAGAATCCTGGAGAATTCGAGGGAGCGCTGTTATCATTGCAAGTCTTTTCTTTTTCAGGGACTAAAGCATTGGGCTGAGAAGCGCGGCGTAACGGTTCTTTTGGAAGGTTCTAACCGGGATGATTTGGAGGTATATAGGCCGGGACTGCGCGCCGTCAGGGAACTTGGGGTACAAAGCCCGCTGGCAGAGCTGGATATCACGAAAGCGGAGGTTCGCCGGATGGCGCAGGCGCTGGGAATTTCAGTGGCAGGCAGGCCATCTGCCCCATGCATGGCCACACGTCTGCCCTACGGTACGCGTCTGGACTTTGAAGTTCTTGACAGACTGGCGGAAGGGGAGAGAAGGATGCGCAGTCTGGGCTTTGGTGTAGTTCGTCTACGCCTTCACGGAGACATTCTGCGGCTGGAGGTGGCGGCAGAAAAGCTGGCGGACGTTGTGGCGCAGCGGGAAAATGTCACGGCAGCGCTGCGGGAACTGGGATTTCATTATATTACATTGGATATGGAGGGCTTCCGATCAGGAAGTATGGACTTATGGTAAGAAAACATTTATATTTTTCAGGTCAGGTGCAGGGAGTGGGGTTCCGTTACCGTTCGGCGTGGATCGCGCAGTCCTTAGGGCTGACAGGGTGGGTATCAAATCTGTGGGACGGGCGGGTAGAAATGGAAGTGCAGGGGGATAAGCATGCGATAGAAAGGATGATTCAGAGCCTGTATGACCAGAAGTATATACAGATTGACTTTATTGAATCTGACGAACTTCCCCTGAAAGTATCCGAGCGAAAATTCCGGGTGGTATAAGTGCATAAAAATACTCCCGCAGCTTCGCGCCTTTGCGATAACCGCGGGAGTATAAGGGGGAGGATAAGTATACTATCGTTTTATCTTTGGTAGTAACTACAGTATAACCCAAGAGAAAGAGTTTATACAGGAAAATGAAAAAAATCAGGATAAAGGATAAAATTTAAAAAAGCACTTGACTTTTCCTGATGAACGATGCTATAATGACCAAGCTGGAAAAAACAGTAACGATGCGTGGCTCAGCTTGGTAGAGCGCTGCGTTCGGGACGCAGAGGTCGCAGGTTCAAATCCTGTCGCATCGATGATAAGAATCATGGAAACAGGGAGCATGTGAGATATGTTCCCTGTTTTATTTTGTGTTTTTATAAACCCATAATAAATAGCGAAAAAAATTGTTGACACACTTGGGCATGTGTACTATAATATCTCAATGTGACGAAGCATGTAAACGTCTAGCCATAGCCCCGGTATGACGGTTTACGATAGAAGAAGCAACAGTTAAATTATCAAGGAGGAAAAACCATGAATAGTTATATGGCTAGTCCAGCAACAATTGAGAGAAAATGGTATGTAGTAGACGCTACCGGATATACATTAGGACGTTTGGCTTCAGAAGTAGCAAAGATTTTAAGAGGAAAGAATAAACCAATCTTTACTCCGCATATAGATACAGGCGATTATGTAATCGTGACAAATGCAGAGCAGATCAAAGTTACAGGAAAGAAGCTTGAGCAGAAGATTTATTACAGGCATTCTGACTACGTAGGCGGTATGAAAGAAACTACCTTGAAAGAAATGTTAAATAAGAAACCTGAAAGAGTAATCGAGCTGGCAGTTAAAGGAATGCTTCCGAAAGGACCTTTAGGAAGGCAGATGATTACGAAACTTCACGTATACGCCGGACCGGAGCACAAACATGAAGCTCAGAAGCCGGAAGTATTAACATTTTAATAGGAGGTAAAGAACATTGGCTAGTGCAAAATTCTACGGTACAGGAAGAAGAAAAAAATCTATTGCAAGAGTATATTTAATGCCGGGAACAGGTAAGATTACGGTTAATAAAAGAGATATTGACGATTACTTCGGTCTTGAGACACTGAAAGTTATCGTTCGCCAGCCTCTGGTAGCTACAGAGACGGTTGATAAGTTTGATGTTTTGGTAAATGTACATGGCGGCGGAACTACAGGACAGGCCGGGGCTATCAGGCACGGTATTTCCAGAGCGCTGCTTCAGGCAGATGCAGATTACAGACCGACACTCAAGAAAGCCGGATTCCTTACAAGAGATCCGAGAATGAAAGAGAGAAAGAAGTACGGTCTCAAAGCGGCACGCCGCGCACCGCAGTTCAGCAAGCGTTAATCGGCTGTCGGGAGCGTATCAAAATTGCTCAAAAACCCCGGAAAATCAAGGTTTTCCGGGGTTTTCTTATACCCAAACAAGCTGATATAGTTTGACCTGATTTGACACAACGAGAGCCATTTTCACCCAATTTTTAGTGGTTAAAAATAGGACAACCGGCAAAAATGGAGGTAAAAAACGGGCTTAGTGGTTAAAAAATAGGACAACCACAGCCCTGATTTCGGGGTATTTCAGAGGCGATTTTTACTCCCTCTCACCCCTCAATTTATACGAGAACAGTTTGGCGTAGTTTGACCGAATTTGAATAATTGAATATGATTTTAATGCAGGCACTCAGTATTTTTTGCTGGGTGCTTTTTGCGTTTCCGGGGAACTGTATTCCGGGATCAGAAAAAGCCGTCACTTTTCAATTTATGAAGTGGCGGCTTTTTCTATTTCCAGAAGCAACCACAACGAATTAGAAACGAGGTGATTATCTTGAACACGCAAATCATCGCCATCGCCAACCAAAAGGGAGGTGTGGGCAAGACCACAACCTGTGCCAACTTAGGGATTGGGCTGGCACAGGCGGGAAAGAAAGTGCTGCTCATTGACGGGGACCCGCAAGGGAGCCTGACCATCAGCCTGGGCAATCCCCAGCCGGATAAGCTGCCCTTTACCCTCTCTGACGCAATGGGCCGCATCCTGACCGATCAGCCGGTCCGCCCCGGCGAGGGGATTCTGCGCCACCCGGAGGGCGTGGATCTGATGCCAGCGGATATTCAGCTGTCCGGCATGGAGGTGTCGCTGGTAAACGCTATGAGCCGGGAAACGATTCTGCGGCAGTACCTGGACACCGTAAAGGGGCAGTATTCCCATATCCTCATAGACTGCCAGCCCTCCCTGGGTATGCTCACCGTCAACGCCCTGGCCGCTGCCAACAGGATTATAATTCCCGTCCAGGCGGAGTACCTGCCCGCCAAAGGGCTGGAACAGCTGCTCTCTACGGTGAACAAGGTCAAGCGGCAGATCAACCCGAAACTGCAAATAGACGGTATTCTGCTGACAATGGTGGACAACCGCACTAACTTCGCCAAAGAGATTGCCGCCCTGCTGCGGGAAACTTACGGCAGCAAAATCAAGGTATTCGGCACAGAGATTCCCCATTCTGTCCGGGCAAAGGAAACCAGCGCGGAGGGCAAGAGCATTTTCGCCCATGACCCAGGCGGCAAAGTGGCGGAGGGCTACGCAAATCTGACCAAGGAGGTGTTGAAACTTGAAAAGCAGCGCGAAAAAAGTAGAGCTGGCATCGGTCGATGATCTGTTTACCACCGAGGAAAGCCGCGCCGACGCGGGGCGGGAAAAGGTGGTAGAAATCTCTTTGAGCGAGCTGCACCCGTTCAAGGGACACCCCTTCAAGGTCAAAGATGATGATGCCATGATGGAAACAGCGGACAGCATCCGGCAGTACGGCGTTCTGGTTCCGGCGATTGCCAGACCCGACCCCAGCGGCGGCTATGAGCTGGTAGCCGGACACAGGCGGCATCGGGCCAGTGAACTGGCAGAGAAAGAAACCATGCCGGTGATTGTCCGGGATTTGGACGATGACGCCGCCACGATTATCATGGTTGACAGCAACCTGCAAAGGGAAAGCCTGCTCCCCAGCGAGAGGGCCTTTGCCTACAAGATGAAATTGGAGGCCATCAAACATCAAGGAGAACGGTCGGATTTAACTTCTCGCCAAGTTGGCGAGAAGTCCAGCACTTCTATTCAGCTTGTCGCAAATCAAGCTGGTGAAAGTCAAAGGCAGGTGCAACGCTACATCCGCCTGACCGAGTTAATCCCCGAACTGCTGAACATGGTGGACGAAAAGAAAATTGCCCTGAACCCGGCCTATGAGCTGTCCTTTCTCAAAAAGAAGAACAGACCCAGCTTTTGGATGCGATGGACAGCGAACAGGCCACCCCCTCCCTTTCCCAAGCCCAGCGGCTCAAAAAATTCAGTCAGGAGGGGCATCTGTCCATAGATGTAATGCGGGCGATTATGGGCGAGGAAAAGAAAAGCGATCTGGACAAGGTGACGTTTACCTCCGACATCCTGCGGAAGTATTTTCCCAAAAGCTACACCCCTGCCCGGATGCAGGAAACCATCATCAAACTGCTGGAACAGTGGCAGAAAAAGCGTCAGAGAGATCAGGAACGCTGAAAGGAGCGCCTATGAGAGATCACGTTGCCAGGGAGTTAAAGGGCCACAACATACTGGCTGTGGAACGGTTTCAGGATAAGACCTGCTGGATGATCGAGTTTTCCGTTCTGCGGCCCCGTACCGCCTATGGCGCACCCGGCGATGAAATGCGCCTGTTTCTGGACGAGGACGGGTATCAGGCCGCTCTTACCAGCCAAACACGCCGGGACATCAAAATCAAGCGGTATGCCCGCGTCATTGAGGGGCATATCCTGGACTTCAAACCCAAAAAGAAACGTCACCCGTAAACCCGACAAATTGAAAGGAAGGAATGAGTATGTGTACCGTTAAGGAAATCAGAGAAGCCATCCGGGAGGACTGCCGCTCCCAGCGAAACATGGAAACCATTGAGATTGACCGGATTTTTCAAACCCTGACGTTTCCGCAGTTAGAGAGCCTGTTTGACAAACCGCCCATGCCGCCGTTTTTTCACTGGTACAGGCAGAAGTCAGCCAGCAAATGAGCGCCGCAATCTTTTTTACGGGATTGTGGCTTTTTTCATGCCCTGGGAAACGAAAGGAGTGCAGAAAATGGCCGTTTTTCGAGTAGAACGCACACAGGGATACACCGTCATGAGCAACTATCATCTGCGGGACAAGAGCCTGAGCCTGAAAGCAAAGGGCCTACTGTCCCAAATGCTCTCACTGCCGGAGGATTGGGACTACACCCTTTCCGGCCTGGCTGTTATCAACCGGGAAAGAAAGGACGCGATCCGCTCCGCAGTTAATGAGCTGGAAAAGGCGGGGTACATCAAGCGCCGCCAGACCACCGACGCGGGCGGTAAGTTCAGCGGCAACGAGTATGTGATTTATGAGCGTCCGGTAACAGAGGAACCGCCCGCCCAACCGTTGTTGGAAAAACCGTTGTCGGGTTTTCCGACAACGGATAATCCGGCAACGGGAAAACCGTCAACGGAAAATCCAACGCAAATAAATATAGAGAAATCAAATACCCAAAAATCAATTACTGACGGATCAATTACCGATTCCATTCCCTTCCGGGGAACGGCGGCAAAGCCACCGGAACCGAAGCGAAGGGAAACGATGTCACTCACAGAGATGGAAAGTTATCGGGAGCTGATTTTGGAGAATATCGAGTATGACTGCCTCAAACAGCGGTTTGGGACCTATCGGGAGGACTTGGACGAGATCGTGGAGCTTCTGGTGGAAACCGTCTGCGCGAAGCGTAAGACCACCCGGATTGCCGGGGCGGACTTCCCCCATGAGGTGGTGCGTTCCCGCTTCCTGAAGCTGGACAGCTCCCACATCGAGTTTGTCATGGACTGCCTGCAAAAGAACACCACTGAGGTACGGAACATGAAACAATACCTTTTGACGGTGCTGTTCAACGCGCCCACCACCATGAGCAACCATTACACCTCACAGGTCAACCACGATATGTACGGCGGCTTCTGAAAGCTGGCCGTTTTTGTCTGCCCGGAATTGCCGGGAGAAAGGAATCTGTTATGAAACGACCGCTTGCGTATATCACCGCTCCCTGGAGCAAGAACCCCCATGAAAACGCGGCAAACGCCGCCAGCTACTGCCGCCAGGTGTATGACGCCGGATATTCCCCGGTCTGCCCTGTTTTGTTCCTGCCGCTGTTTTTGAAAGATGAAATCCCCCAGGAACACAAGGACGGGATCGACATCGCCAGAGATTACCTGCGCCGCTCCCATGTGCTAGTGGTCTGCGGGCACTCGACCGATGAAACGGTCAAAAACGATATTGCCACCGCTGAACGCCTGCGGATCACCGCCACCACGCTGGACGGGATTCTGACGGTGAAAGGCCAGGGCCGGGAGAAAGGGGGCGCACACCATGCCTGAGCAAAAGACCATCGGCCAGCTGATGGAGGAAATGCGGCTTAAAGCCGGGGCGCGGGAGTATTCCGGCCATAGTTACATGGACTTAAACCGGTTCGCGGAGGACACCCGGCACATGATTATTTTTGATACCCTGACCGCTGATTCCCCTGTTGGCTGGAAAGGGGAACGCAGCCGCGCCTTTCTCACCGAGGAGGGATATAAAAAGTCCCTGGAACGCCAGGAACAGGGGCATATCAGGATTGTGAGCCATGCGAAGGTCCGAAACGGAAACCTGCGCTATGACCGGCAAGACCAGCTCCGATAGAGAAACCATGCAGAAAATCCATAGAGAGGAGGCGAAACACCCATGCAGGACGAAGTGGAAAGCAAAACCCTGACGCTCATTGTCAGCGGCACAAAGTTCACCGGCAGGCTGTTCAAAGCGGCGATTATGAAGTATCTGGCGCACCTGAAAGAGCAAAAGATGCAGAAACAGCGGGAAAAGGGCGCGGAGGTCAAGCCCCAGGGAAAGCAGACGGTGAAGCAGCTCATCGGGCAGAACCAGGGCGTGTCCAATCTTGAGATCACAGACCCCTCCATCAAGGCGTTTGAACGGGTTGCCCGGAAGTACGGCGTGGATTACGCGGTAAAGAAGGACCGCAGCTGCTCCCCGCCCAAGTATCTGGTCTTTTTTAAGGCCCGCGACGCGGACGCGCTGACCTCCGCGTTTACCGAGTACACCTAGAAGAAGGTCCGCAAGGCGTCCCGCCCGTCTGTGCTGGCGAAGCTGAATCAGTTCAAGGAGCTGGTGAAAAACGCGGTGGTGGACCGCACAAAGCGAAAGGAGCTGGAACGATGAAAAAGCCCTTGAACATCAAGAAGCTCGTTTTGCTGAACCTGCCCTATATCCTGATGGGGCTGTTTTCCACCAACTTCGGGGAGGCGTGGCGGATGGCCCAGGGCGCGGACGCATCGGAAAAGGCGCTGTCGCTAATCTCCGTCCTTCCGGCGGCGCTCGGAAGTTTCTGGCCCAGCTTTCACCCGCTGGACCTGCTGGTCGGGCTGTGCTGCGGCGCGGCGCTCCGGCTGGCTGTTTACCTGAAAGGCAAAAACGCCAAGAAGTACCGCCCGAATATCGAGTACGGTTCCGCGAGATGGGGAAATTCCCAGGACATCGCCCCTTATGTCGATCCGGTATTCCAGAACAATGTAATCCTCACCCAGACGGAACGCCTTACCATGAGCAGCCGCCCCAAGGACCCCAAGACCGCCCGCAACAAAAATGTGCTGGTAATCGGTGATAACGTCATAATAGGACTAAGTCCAAGTGACTTCAGAAAAGAAGGAAGCCACAACGGCTTAGTCCATTTTAGTTTAATAAGTCAATAAGACCGGTCTTAGATGCGGCCCAGAGCATTCCGAGATCGCACACTACAAAGATCGAAGGAGGCAATCTATGACAAAGAAGAATAGGAGCGTCAAGGTTTACGGCATGAGCGGTTACAAGTACCAGTCCACGCCGACAATCATGCTCAAAGGGAATTGGTTGAAGGAATTGGGGTTTGAGATCGGAGATTATATCTCCATAAGTTGCGAGAACGGGAAACTGGTCATCACGCCTGACATTGAGAGGGCAGAACTGGCCAAGGCGGAAGCAGAGTTCATGGAGCGTGAGACGAAGGCTCTGCAGAAGAAATTCCAGAAGGAAAAGGAAAGACTCCACCTGCAGTTTGTGGCAGAGAGAAAAGCCGAATATGGCGTTGCAGAGGGGGTGTGATTTATGGGGAGAATCATTCTGGTAGGAGCCACAAAGGGCGGCGTTGGAAAGAGCGTGAGTACATATAATCTGGCATATTCGCTGGCAAGCATGGGGAAGAAGGTACTGGCTGTTGATTTCGACAGCCAGGCAAATCTGACCACCTGCTTCGGTGTTGAGGATACGGCGGCACTTCCGGTCACAATCGGGCATCTGATGATGGCACAGATTGACGATGAAGAGCTTCCGGAACCGTCGGAATATATCATGAGCCGAAATGGAGTAGATTTCATTCCATCGTCTATGGTTTTATCGGCGGTGGATGCCAAGCTCCGATTGGAAATGGGAGCAGAGAGGATGCTGGCGAACATTCTGGATCCGCTCAGAGAATCATATGATTATCTGGTGATAGATACCTGCCCGGCACTTGGAGCTCTGACGATCAATGCTTTAGTAGCAGCGGATGGGGTAGTGATTACGGTCAATCCGCAGCTCTTGGCAATGATGGGCTTGCAGGAGTTTCTGAAGACCATCAAGAAGATCAAGAACCGCATTAATCCGAAACTGGAAGTAGAGGGGATTCTGCTTACCATGTGTGAGGCAAGGACGAATCTCTACAAGGTGATATCAGAGCAGGTTGCGGAGACGTTCGAGGGGCAGATCAGGATCTTTGAAAGCAAGATTCCGAGTACCGTAAAGGTAGGTGAGAGTGTTTATTACAGTGAGCCGCTTCTGGAATATGCGCCGCAGACAAAGGCCTGCAAGGCTTATCTGGATTTTGGAAAGCAATTTGGTAATATGTCAAGAGGAAAATGAAAAAGATTTTCGTGAAAAAGGGTAACCTTAATAAACCTACGGCCC
>NZ_CALPCM010000039.1:0-24604 GCF_943193015.1 Hominisplanchenecus murintestinalis | reverse complement strand
TTTTTTACATCAACTACTTAAAAAAAACTTTTTTAACATTTTTCATTTTACCTATTGACATTTCTTAGCTGGACTTTAAGCCTTAACTGAAGAAATCAAATTCATCCACCGCAAAGGCGATATCTATCTGGAACTCTTCACGCGATACGACCAAACCGTCTGCATCCGCGATCACGAGATAATAGATTTCTTTGTTGTCATATTTCAGCGACTTCAGATTGAAGCTGCACCGGAAGGTCCTCTCCTGTCCGTTGTCACTAGTCTTGTCCGCAATGATCTTTGCGACATCGCTGACCTGCTTTCCATTGCTGTCAGTAAAGTACAGCTGATAGGTCGCTGCTTCACGATTGTCTCCCACCGGCTCCTTCTGGTAGAAGTTCAGTGAGAAGATCATATTGCTGACTTTATGTGTTGCCGACAGAAGGCTGACCTCTACCGGCTTCGTATCATATTTCTTCTGGTTCTTCTGATACTGTTTGCTCTGATTTCTCAGGAAGTGATAATCAATGACCGGAACGACCATCTCCTGAAGGCTGATACCGCCATGCACGAAATTGAGTCCGCTGCCGTTCATCTTGATCCTTACGTTTTCCTTCGGAGCAAAAGCATCATATTTCGAATTACCGCCAAGGAAGTTTACCTTCTGCAGATAATCCGGATCAGAGTCCTTCATCATAATAGCGAAACGTCTGCCGTATTCCACGATACGATTGACGAATCCCGTCTTGTCAATCTTGTCATCCTCAGTCAACGGACTGTAGGTATAAAGGAATCCGTGATCTGCCGTAAACAGGATGTGCGTTGCTCCGAAGTCATTGCAGATGATCTTTGTCAGGTTCTTCAGTTCCTGGATCGCGTCATCGCAGGCCGGGAACACCATTGAGTCTGCCGTATGGCTTGCCTCATCAATAGTATCGTGATAGATGTACACGACATCCATTCCCTTGACCATTGCACTCCGGTCAGCTCTCTTCGCACTTACAAGATCATTATATTTGATTGCCACGCTGTTCGGCTTTGCAGCCTTCAGCACCTTGTCTCGGTATCCAGCATCCGTTGATACGCCGTCTGCCATGACCTTCAGCACATCACCGTGCAGTTCTACTTCCAGTTCTTTATGCGGGAGCAGCGCCGCCATACCGAATTTCGTGATTGTCGGGAAGATTCCCTGAACATCCTGAAGTTTTACATCCGCCTGTGTTTCTCTGCGTAGCTGCTCCGTCAGGGAAGCTGCTACTTCATAACGCAGAGCATCTGAGATAACAACAAACACCCTGCTGTCCGCATTCTGGATCCGGTTCTTATAGAAGTCCACCTGCTGCGATACTTCCAGAATCCTTCCGTACTTCGCCAATTCATCTGAGCAGACAGCCGACCAGTTTCCGCCAAGCTGTCCTAAGAACCAGTTCTTATACAGCCCTTCCACCTTCTCCATTACGGAGCGGAACAGGTCATGAAGATCTGAGTTATATGCCTTCAGGCTCTCACCGTAGCTCTTATGGAACAGACGGTAGTAGGTGTCCATCATGTAATACTCTGATGTGTATTCCTTCCAGACCTTCTTCGCCTCAGCTGAATGGAAGCCTGTTGTATGTTCTTTGTAGAATGCCTGCATGTTGGCCACCTGCAGGATTCCTTCATAGTAATCCTTGACCTGTGCATATCCCACCGTTGTCCGGCGCTTTTCCACGGTCCTCTTGATCGCATCCACATCTATGATGTGATCGCTGATTTCTGTCATCAGCTTGATAAGGATCACTTCATCCAGGCATGGGAAGATTTCCGTATCCACCAGGTCATTGACTTCCAGCTTCATGAATCTCTGAGGAAGTTTCAGTTCATCTTCGACAGCCTTTGCAATCTCTGAAAGCTGCTCCTGATCATCGCTGTGAAGCCAATCTGAAATAAAGTCATAGCAGAAAGCCTGATGCGGTGAAGAAATCCATCCGTCAAGACCGGCCAGATATTCCAGACGCATTGTCCTTGTGGCTGCCGTCAAAAGCAGATGTGTCGCCAGCTGCGCGATATCCTTCTGCTCAGCATCATATCCGGATCCTTGCTTAACCATGCTCCAGAACGCTTTATCTGCACCATAATTGACGAACTCCCTGTAAAGATAATTCGTATTGATATCCAGCCCAGCTTTCAGCACTTCCTTCATGATCGCTGCAGGAGAAACATCCTTCAGTCCGCCCAGCGCTCCCATGACTGCCATGTGCAACTGAGCAGGAACCGTCGGAGCCTTGCTCTGACCGGCAATCTTATCTCTTCGCGTTTTGGCATTGAAATACTTCCGGTACTCCTTTACCTGTTTACGCATAGCAGGCGTTGACGGAATACCCAGTTCATCCATCCAGATTGAGATCAGATCCGCCCGGAACTCTTCACTATATAATTCAATATCCAGAAGCCAGTTTTCTTCCGGTTTTTCATAGGACAGCGGACAATATATCAGATAGTTACTTGTTGTATCATCCACTGACAGTAGTTTTTTCACGGCAAAGTTATTGGTACCTGTCAGTGCCAAAAGCTTTGCATTATTCAGCGTCACCTCATCCAGCCTATCCTGGAATTCTCCATCTTCGTCGTACCAGAATACGATACGACGCTTATAGAACTCCGGCAGAGGAGCGGCAAATCGCTGATTTAACTCCTGTATGATCTTATCTGAATCCATAAATCAAAATGTCCTCCTTTTAGTTGAAGGCTAATACACTATATTCCAAGCCCTCTGTCCACATTGGAAATAAAAGCTTGAAGCCTCCTGTCTGTTCGTGCCTGAATTTGTGTTTGTCCCAAACTATTCGCACGTAATTTATCCAAAGAAAGCTCACCATCATCATAAACATGATCAAGTTTCATCTTTATGTATTTCTGTCTTTTTCCGCTCTCCGTTTTACGGATAGCATATTCATTACTCTGTAATGTCTTCTCGTCAACATCGTCATCAACAATATGGCATTTATATTTTATCTCGCTGTATGGAGCACCTATGTATATATACGCTGTATCGCCTTTTTTCAGCGCAGACACTTTCCGCCAAACAATAGTATCGTTTTCTTCAAAGTGCTTAACCACATCAAAGAATTTCACACTACAAGGAACAATCCAATTCTCAGACATACGAAAACCTCCTACTCCTACTTCAACTTCTCCAAAATTTCCTTAAATATCTCATAGTTCTTCTTTACCCCTTTTTCTACGTTGATTTGTATCATCTGGTCTGCAAAGTGATGTATTTTTTCTTCGTATTCACGGATCTCGATTGACTGATCCTGCAGTTTCTGCAACTGTCTAGTCAAATTAACGCGCTCCGACGTTGTTGCACCTGCTACCCTCTGTTCCAAACTCTCAAGCGCGGTGCGATATCTTGATTGTTGTTCGTGCACATAATCCGTTCGTATTCTCGCAATAGTATCAGGCTTATACCTGTGCATATAAACTAAACACTTAAATCCCCCTTTACTCCCCGAACTAAACAACCAATAGAACGGTTTCTTTTGATAGCTCTTGACATGATCAGAATAGAAATCATTAAGGAAATAATTACGTATTATCTCTCGTGATGTTCCCTTTCCACCTAAAGCATCAGCAATAAATCTAAGATTCTCTTCTAAAGTGTTTTTTCCGTAAGCACATTCAATAAACTTAATGAATCTACCTGTTATATCATCCTCAAAATAATCATCATTACAGATTGGTATAATCCCATCTTTATCTGGTATGAAGGAACTATATTTTGATTGATCCCAATCACCACCAGCATACATAAGACCTGGATAGTCTAATGAGTATCTCCCAAACATGCAGCCGACCGCATATGAAATAAGACTTTTTATCTCTCTTTGCAAATTGGCTTCACATACGGAAACGTCTTTGTTATCTACCTCTTCCGTCAATTCATCTGACAGACCATAGATATCAATGAATATCCGGTTCAGCTCTTCTTCGTTTTCTTTTAATTTAGAGAATCTTTCTTTGCAAGCAGATTCCCACTGGCTATAGTGCCATGAAATCAAACCAAACTTCTCCATTCGCGAAGCTGAAAACTGTGAATCCTGCTGTTCCATTAATTCTTTTGCCAAAGGTACAAGTGGATGCCGTTTAAAGTCCCATGAGTATTCAAAAGAATCCCAGTCCGTTCTTGTAATCTCTATATTCTCACTGCATAATTCATCAATTCTGTCATCGCTGACATGAATAAATGGTAACTTCTCTATATCTCCACTAACAATACTCATACCTGGAGAAATCACTTTAACAAAGTATCTACATACCTTGCTATTCATAAATGCTAGTATATACTTTGCATTCTCTTTTGTAGGGAATCCTTTCAATCCCACAGAGCTAAAGACAAATCCTTTTGGTGAGTATCGTACAGATAGTTCCGACGCAATTTTAGACCAAGTAAGCCCTTCGGCGAAGTAATACTGCCTCGAAGGCAGATGGTTGCCCATATCTAATAATTTGCCATAGCTCACGGGATCAAACATTATGACTCGATCATTATTACCATACCACTTTCTAAACTCCCCACCTTTATCTAATGGAAAGTATTTAAGGTTTGATCTATGGGCTTCCTCTGTTGAAGAATAGTTAAATCCAATATCGGGATAGTTAATCTCGAACCAGTAACGCACGTATGTCTCATCATCACCTGTAGATGTCCCCTGTTTCGGAATCAGTTTATTCTTTAAAGGTGTGCCTTTCTCAAAGTCTTCAATAGCAATATCCGAAATATAATGTGCGAACGGAGCACCTGGAATTGCCCTAAACTTTCCGACATTCCTATAGTTTCTATTTTTGTTATCAAAAAACGCATTTTCCTTTGCCTGCTCCCCATAATAATCAACAAGCTTTACAAATACCGTCTTGTAATTATTTAGATATCTCTGGTTCAAATAGCAGAAAGCCGTTGTTTGAACAACCTCTCCGCTAATTTCATCAAATGCCCGTGTTCCTAAATGATTCATACAAACCAATAGCTTTTGATAAAGATTGCTACGAATATTCTCAAATCTCGATTGGAACATCCATGTCGATTGCGTAATCATCGAAACATATCTTCTTGAAAAAACAAAATTTCTCTCAATAAAAGCAGCATAAATGTCCGCTTTACTGTCTGGATGATTTTTCTTTATATATTCAAGTAACCCATTCCCCATATTTTGGCTTCCCATATAAGGAGGATTGGTTACAACCACATCATATCTTTGTGATAGTGCTTCTCCAATATTAAAAAGGTTTTGCAATCTCTCAGAGGCGGCTATCTCACCATGAATATCCATCCTCATTTGACCTTCGCTATATCCTCTCGGAACAGCAAACCTGCGCAACAGATCCCAATCACAAGGAGTTACACGAATAAGACTTCCATATTCTTTAGCATCATGCATTTCCTCTACAAAACGCATAACGTCTTTAACGGCCTTTCCATACTCCTCCTGCGATAACTCTATTCCCATATCGTGCATCGGGGCAGATGTAATTCCGTTACTTTCCTCAATAGCGTACACATGTGGTTGTGGAATACACACCTTTCCATCATCGTTTTTCTTATTAAAAAATCGACGATCATACTGACGAGCTTTCATCATGACAGCGAAATATGATAACTGTGCTGCTCTTTCATCGATATCAAGTCCCCAAAGATTGTTAACAATGATATTTTCAACTGCCTCTCGTGCTGTATATCCATAATCCTCATAGATTTTCACAAGCACATCGAACATATAGCACAGGATATGCCCCGACCCCATACAAGGGTCGATACAACGAATGTCTTCCGGCTTCAGCTCTGCATATTCCTTGCGAATCTCTTCAAGCTGCTTCTGGATATCTGCTTCCTGCTTCGCCTCATTCAGATAATATTTCCATTCGGATTTCAATGAATCGTTCGGATGTCCATCCAACCACAAACGACCAAGGCTGTTCTCCACCATATAGCGGACAATCCAGTCAGGAGTAAACAACTGTGTCGCCGCAGGAATATTCTCTTTAGAAATCTTCACATTCTTCTTAAGAGCAGCAAAAACAGCATCTTTCGGCTCGCTGTTATAATACTGATAGAGCCAACCGATAATCTGCACTTGGTCTGTCCAGTCTTCTTCCGGAATCAGAACAATCATCTGCTCAATAACACTTCCCTCACGAAGCAGATAATCCGGTAGAAGCAATTCCGTATAATGCTCAATCTTCTGGAACATACGTGGCAGAACAGCAGACAAAGCGTTGCACTGAGTGATTAAAAGATACTTATAAAGTTCTTCCGTCTTATTGGCATCCTTCAGTTCAAAGACTTTGTCCATATCCAGGCCTTCCAGATCCAGCTGAATAGCATCTGCCAGAATCTGAGGCTTAAATTCTCCGGCTTCGTTTGTGAACACTCTCGTGTGACTTGGAAGATAGTTATTCACTTCCATGAAACGGAGCGCAGTAAACCTATTGAACCAGGTGTAAGCTACTTCCTCCATCACCTGCTCAAATCCGTCTGCCTGGATCTTCTCAATCAGGGCTTTCCTCTGATTCTTTTCAGCGTCTGTCAGAAGACGTCCATTGATGCTGTCAGCATCCTTCGGAGTAATCTTCTTCTCTGTAATCTCATATTGTTCAGCCTTCTGTGTGACACGCGCAATCAGCTCATTCCGTGCCCAGACCGCATATTTCTTTATCGCATTCTTGTCCATGATTGGCTCTCCTTTACTTAAGATCGATACCGTCAGATCCTTTCAGCAGTGTCTTCAACTGATCTCTGAGCTTGTCTACGTATGCATCGATCTCAGCGTCACTTTCCAATCTTGCAGCTTTCAGAAGCGACTGACGGAAGATAGGCTTGTATGTCTTCTGTACCACCGGCTTGTCACCATCAT
Organism: Hominisplanchenecus murintestinalis; assembly: GCF_943193015.1. Taxonomy (NCBI): domain Bacteria; kingdom Bacillati; phylum Bacillota; class Clostridia; order Lachnospirales; family Lachnospiraceae; genus Hominisplanchenecus; species Hominisplanchenecus murintestinalis. Next base: position 17,735 of record NZ_CALPCM010000039.1, on the reverse strand, counting down.
CCTTTTTCTTCGGAGGATCTACTGGCTTCGGAGGCTGCTTGGTGAAATCAATCTTTGAAACAGCATCATCCCTGTAATTCCACATTGGAATCGGGAATCCTTCCATCAATGCCAGGCTGGTTGTCTCTGCAATCTTTTCCTTCTGCTGTCCATAATAGGTATCAGCCTTGTCACTGATTGCCTTAGCTGTCGGATTACCGCCGTCCGCCGCTTGATGGATTTCAGCCATGCACTGACGAACCACTTCCAGAAGTTCTGTCCTCTTGGCTTCCAGCATGGCATCGTGGGATGCCTTCACCTTTGCCATCAGGCCATTCAGTTCCGGAATCCTCTTATAATCATATTTTCCGTTTGCCGGAATCATGGTGATCAGGCGGATCGTATTCAGTGCCTGATTCGCCTCTTCATCCTTCTTGATATAGTCCAGATCATTCCGCAGATCCTGATCAAACTTCACTGCAGCATCAAATACTGTCACCTGTGTCTTAAAGAAAGCTTCCACATTCTGCATAGCCTCCTGAGCATCATACAGATTGTCCTCTCTCTGCAGAACGCGTTCAATCAGAGCCACGTTATCCTTCTGCTGTGACAGCACATCCTTTACGATAGTAAGGGCGTTGCTGACAACATTCCTGTCCGGATACTTGTGTCCCTCGTATTTTGCCAGCAGATCTTCATAATGCTTCTGCAGGCCTTCAAATTTCTCAATGATAAACTGGATCAGGTCGTCTTCATCTGCCGGCACATCCATCAGATTGAAGTAGTCACGGAGCAGATCCTTAACTGCCTTCATCCTTGTTGCGGACACTACCTGTCTCTTGGAGATCTGTGTCTTTCCGATCTCGCTCTTCTTACGGAGCATATCCGGTAACTTCGGATTGTTCGGCTGCACCGTGGATCCGGCATACTTGATCGTGACCTTCTGATTGATAATGAGAAGAGCCACTACGGCAGCAATATCAATCTCACGCCATCCGTAAGGAATCGCCTGGTATCTGCTCTGTACATCCGCCATAGATGTAGGCAGATGCTTCCGATCCTGCATTTCCAGATACTCTTCCACCTTGGCAGCTGCATCCCTGTTCGGTTCCGTTCCAGGGATCATATTATTGGCACCGGTCAGAAGTGCGATGATATCTGCATCAGACTCAGCATTCTCTCTGATCAGATCAAGATCACTGTATACATGGGATACCAGGTAGTCCAGAGACTGATCAATGACGCTTCTGGCCTTACCCTTCTTGATCTCATAATCCCTCTTAACCGGATCTTCTTCCTTGGAGGAAACGGCTGCTGCCTTAACCTCAATCTTTTCTCCGTCAACATAGAACTGAGCCTTGGAAATGGCATCTGCCAGCTCACCCTGTGCGGATTGCTCATATTTATCCGCCTCACTCTGATAGTTGGCAATGATGTCTCTCACGCTCTTCGGAAGCTGTGCCACATTTCTCTGCTTCACATACTTCCGGATCTTCATTGCGTTTTCCAGAGACTCATAATACGGCGTATCTGCCAGTACCACGATGGACTGACCGGAAGACTCTGTCATCAGACGAAGCTCTGCCTTCTCCGCAGAATCCGTTGCAACGGTCATGATCTTCAGTCTCATGCCGCCGGTCACAGCGCCGACTGTAGTATTGTCCACCATCTGATCGAAGGCGAAGTCATATTTGCCGTAACGGAATTTCTTTGCTGTATAGATATCACCGAATACCATATGTGCGATTCGTTCAACAATCGCTGCAGTGTCTACCGGTGTGTTTCTGATTTCTCTCTGAATATCCTGCTCTTCATCCGTTAGGAAATTATAGGTATCTCCGGTACGTCCGATATAGTTCTGGCTCATCAGACGGTCCAGGGATCCTCTCACCTGCTCACGCATGATGATCTTATCCATGCGGATATCATCAGCCATCAGGATAACGATATTATCCAGATTTGCCTTGATGTCATCGATGTAACGAACCAGGTACAGAAGCTTCAGCACGGACACATCCTGCTGCTCAATGCCGGCATTCGTGTCAGCCGCCTTCTGGCAACGCTCGATCACTCGGCGGATAGAACTGTCAAGGAATGTGTGAACTGTATCGTAGAAGAGATAGAACGGTGCCAGTGCATATTCGTCCTTATCCTCGATCTTCTGTGCTGCTTCCTGGAATCCGGACAGCATGGAACGCTCACCGCCGGACAGATGCTTTCCGGAATTGCCGTGTTTGCGGATCTCGGAGAACACTTTCTGCATAATGATGAACTGATACGGTACGAACGGGAAGTTCCTCGCAAACTCTCCCGGACCGCTGTAGCCCTTGATGTCCAGAATGGCATCCGTGAAAGAGAACAGATTTCTCAGCACGGAATCATTAGCGTTATAAACCTGCTCCAGCTGCGGTGTGACTTCTTCCTTCTTCTGAAGGATACGCTTCTGGATAACCTCATCCGCAGAGGAAGATGTCAGAGACAGTCTGGTCTTGAATCTGGCTTGGATACGTGAGAACTGATCCTGTCTGGTCTTGATAATCTCATCGATTGCTTCCTGACCGGTACAGACTACCCAGATCTTACCGTTGCACTCGCTTCCGATCTTCTCAACTAGCGACTGAAGGTTCATCAGCAGGTCGATACTGTCACCGACATACTGTCCAACCTCGTCGATCATGAACAGCAGGCGGAAATCCTTCGGCTTGCTGTCCACGTATTCTTTCATTTCTGATACAAGCTGTGCGATGGATGTCTCAATGGTCTCTGTGCCGTCAAACCAGTTATGAGCAGCCGTCTCGCTCATTCCCAGCACTTCCACTAGCGTATCCACCACATCGTCCTCAAAGAACGCAAAGGCATCACGGGACTCTACCCACGGAGAGCCGTTCTTTTCCTCAAATACCCTGCGGAACTCTTCGGTCTTGCCTTTTTTATCAATGAACTGCTCCATCTTCGCGCACTTCAGGTTCTCACCATAGAAGCCCAGGTAGTTGTAGAACATCTTTGCGAAGACACGCAGCACTGCTGTCTTGTCCTTATTGATGGATCCCTCAATATCGATATTGAAAAGGATCGTGTCAGTCTCTCCACGGATCGCGCTTGCGATCGGCATGAAAGTCGCCTCATCGTCAAACTTCTCCCGGAAGTAGTCCTCGACCTTCCTGCCGTCCACTTCCTTATTCTCCAGCAGATAGGACAGCATCTTCAGGAAGTGAGATTTACCACTTCCGAAGAATCCGGAAATCCACACACCCACATCAGCTGTCGGCTCCCGGAAGGATTCACCGTAGTTATTGAAGAAGGTAATCATGTGCTTGCGGATATCGCGCGTAATGACATACTCTTTTACTTCCTGCTTCAGAACGTCTGCGGTATCCTGATCGACCTTAACGACACCATTGATCTTTCTGTCGATGTCGTCATGGAACATTTGCTGTATTCTCATTTGTCACTACCTCCTACAATATTGAATGCGCGATAATACGGATTCGCATCCAGCTTATCGAATAGTCTCACAAACCTGCCGTCATATTTGCCCGGATACATCACAAGAATCGGAATGTCCGGGAACTCCGGCTGCAGAGCTTCTAGCAGAGAATGGATCCTCATGAACGGGAAAACCTCTCCCACGCCGGTCAGCAGTAGCACGTCACCCGGCTCATGTGGTTCGTACTGCATCTTCTCTACGAAGCTCTTATTATTGGCGAACTTCTGCAGGTTCTTGAAAAGGAAATCCTTCCCTTTCTTTTCTTCCATCTGAGAAGCCTTATCTGTAATCCTCTTGTCATCGCAGATGGACAGGAACACCTTGTACAGGTTCCTCTCGATCAGATGACAGTCCAGCGACTGATCCACGATCAGCTGCTCTGTAAAATGCCGCACGATCATTTCATCCGCAGCGTCATAGCAGAAGATACGGATATTGACCTCATTGCTTAAGCCTTTACCTTCCAGGAACTCCGGCTTCTGTATCTCTAATTTAAGACTGTCCAGTCTCTCGTTTATCTTGCTCATGGTTCCTCCTATGAGAAGCAGTTAAACGCCGTGAGTGCCCGGTCATCATTGTTGCTTCTGATTGCATTTTCCAGTACAGGATTCAGCCATACCGGATTGATGTGATCCGCCTTGATATTGTCCAGATACTCATTCTCCGCCAGCACACGGATCAGGATCTGGCGGATCTTCTTCACCGTAGTCTCACTCCATCCGGCCACATAGTCATCCTGCTCCTGCAGCTGCATGAAGAATACATTCACATCCATCTGGCTGAATGAGAAGTTCTGCATCCGGTATTTCTCTCCGATCACCGTGATCATGAAATCCCATACCAGCCTGTACTGCTTCATCATTGCATACATGCAAATCTGCTTCGCCGTCTCAGATGACTGCGAAGCTACTGCCTCGATCAGATCTTCATCCTCCATAGCCTTAAGCCTGTTGACACAGGCTTTTGCCATCTGACGGATAGATTTCTCCGTCGGATACTGGAACAGGTTGTCTTCCACGATCCGATCTATTATTTCTTCATCATTAAGCCCCTCACGCATGAGCTTTGCCGTTGTTCTCATCTCATAGAACAGAAACTGCTCCCTCGTGATCTGAGCGGATCCCTTATATGGGCTTTCGTTTGTCTTGGCCATCCTATATCCTTCCACTCCGGGCACTTATCATGCTACCAAATGAGCTGTCCCATAATACGGACTTGTACCCGAATCCCCAAATCATTTTTCTTTATCGGTGTTTTCGCTGCCATCATCAATAAACTCCACAATGTCACCGACATCACAGTGGAGCACTTTACAGACCTTCATCAATACTTCCGTACTGACCACTTCACCCTTGGACATCTTCGTCAGCGTCGCCCAGCTGATGCCTGCTTCCTTCTGAAGATCCTTCTTCATCATGTCTTTATCTATTAACAGCTTCCATAATTTCTTGTAACTCACGTTCATTTCAGGCACCTCGTGTCCTCATACATTACAATTGAGTGCAAAATGTCGAGAATAATTATAGCACACTAACCCCTCGCTCTGCAATAGTTTATCTTCAAGATCTCGTCAATGGGCTTTCGTCTGTTTAAGTCTGTTCAAACCAAAATAAAGACGGAAGCCCCGGTATTTCAGTGCTTCCGCCTTATACTCTCAAATTACTCTCCAAATACTCTCCAAGCTCTCCAATATTCATTTGCGTTTTGCTTTTCTTCTGCCGTTCAACTGAAATTGATCATGAGACTTGATATCCCGGATCGCCCGATTAAGCGACCGGCTTTTACTATGCGCGTGATAGGGATCTGAAGCATGATGCTTATGAAAAATCACTGTAACCTCACCATCCGGCAGCTCCACATTATGAAGCTGCCAGACATGATGCGTATTCTTAGACATAAGCGTCACATCGTACTGATCGGCAATGATCACGGCAAAATACTTTCTGTCGATCGCGTCCAGTTCCTGCTGTGTGTACATACCTCATGCCCCCTTCCTCTCGAAATACAGGTCAAGAGCCTCTTCCAGAATGCCCTGCACATCCTTAGCAGCTACATTCGCAAAGTATCTGTGGTAGACCTTCGCAGGAAGTTTGACACTGACTGGCTTCTTTACTTCAGTAACCGGCTTATCCAGTCCAAGGATAGTCTGAACAGATTCTTCTGTGATGGATCCTGCTGCCGCCCTGAGCCTCTTTGCAGCATCATTCTTCAGTCTGATACAGTTTTTCTCCATCACGCCATGCAGAAGCGTCTGTTCTTCCGGAGACAGAAACGATAACTCAACGCCCACCACCATAGTCAGAGATCCATCATCCAGCATATCCTTGAATGCAGGAATCAGCTGATTACAGCGAACATATCTGGCAATATTCCTACCGGTCATTCCATATTCCTGCCCGATCAGCTCTCTAGACTTGGCCTGCTGGTGGACATGATGTCCAAACATATCATGCGGAAAAGCCTTTATTTATGCGGTTTGTGGCTACTCTGAAAGATATTTTACCCCAATAAATACCCCATTTATATATATTTAAAGCCCCTTTATGACTGCTGCCATGAGGGGCTTTTGTGGTGTATATCATAATTTCTTAATATCTTTTAGGTGACAGGGATTTATTATAACTTCAAATTCTTTCCGGCAATTTGTAAAGGCGAGGATATTGGATTTTGATATAGCACCTTGATAAACAGCACCAATTTTTCCAGTGTCGTATTCGGCACGTTTAGAAAACAAGCCTGCTATCTCTTTTTTTTTAAAGTCCATGATGGTCTATACAAAAATTCAGTATCAGCGCAATCACACACGCCGAATCCGCGATAAACCGTTACGCATTCTGGCAGAGCATTGAATATTTCGCTTTCTTTTTCGTTCATCATGCAAAAAAACATCTGTGTCAGCAAATAGTCTGATTATATAATCCATATTATATTGTCCTGTGTTTGCATCCGAATATTCGTTCATAATGATTTTTGAATATTCTTCGATAGTTAAATGAGTCCGAATATCTTCAAGAAATTCCAGTATATAGTTTCTGTCTATCATTAGTAAGATTTGTTCTGTATCATAACAGCTTATATCATTTTCTAAATCATGCAGACGTTCATAAAATTCATTTTTATCAATGAAATCCTCAATGTAACTGGCAAATGGATGCGATATTTCGCCATTCAACATTTTAACTGGTTTTTTGTATAGGTAGTTGATTGCAGTATCTATAACATTCCAATTAAACATATATAACCCTCACATTCTTTTGTATTGACGCTCAATGCCTTAATTGGTATCGGGTGCTTTTCTGCTGCATAAAATTAGTAATTGCGGATTCTTCTAAAACGTTCCGCATTCATATCTTCTTTTAGCCTGCTGCATTTATAATCAACAAAATCTAAAACATCAACTATCATATCAAATACTATGTCATAAGGAACTATTTTATAGTTTTCTAGTTCGTGTTCAAAATCAGCTATATTTATTTTTAATTGAAAATTAGAAATGATAGAGCCTTTAGGAATCTCTATTTCTTCAAAATCCTCATGCGGATACAACAGGGATCCGGAGAAAATGCGGTTGTAAATTTCTTCAACATCTGTACCGATAATGAAGTGTGGCTGTATGAAATGCTCTGGTGGGTTTATGTGGTCTGTAATGTGTTTCCCATCAGGGGTTTTAATATCAACGATAGCTTCACATATACGGATGTTGAATGACCGAAATACATCTAGTAGTACACTATTTCTAATTGCCTGTGAAAAGGTACGATTTCTGAATAATTCTTCATCTGTTTTCATTATTTCTGTTCCCAATAAATAACCGGGTTTTACTTTCAAAATATTAGCAAAAATTTCCGCAGTCTGAAAAGACATATTTCTTTTACCTTTAATGACATTGCTTATAAACTGTGGTGTGCAGTTGGCTTTTTCTGCCAGTTCCTTTTGTGTCATGCCTGCACTGTCAAGACATTCTTTTAACCTAATTCCATGTTCCGGGTTTAATTCTTTTTTCATCATTGTTCGTCACCACTATACCTTTTGATTAAAATTAAACACAAAAAATTAAACAGATGTTTGACTTTGAGTAAAACATTGGTTTAAAATTATAGTATCACAAGTAAACAAATTAAGCAATAGATGAACACTGATGAAAGGAAAAAGAGAATGAAAAAGACATTGAATAGGGATAATGAGAAGTTTTTAACTGTAAACGCTGATACTTTGGCAGGAATGTTAAATTGTGGCAGGGCAACGGCAGTTAAAATCGGCACGGATGCAGGGGCAAAGATACAGATAGGACGGCGCACTTTATACAAAGTTTCTATTATTGAAAAATATCTTGAAGCTATTGCGGAGTGATTACGAAATGGAAAGCATTATGAAATCTATTGACGGAACGGGGGGGGGGGGCGAAACAGTGACCTATGATGAAGTATTAACACATTTTCAAGTGAAAAAAAGGCAGCAGGACAAGGCACAGTGTAAATGTCCGGCGCATGATGATAGGCAGGCTTCCCTTACTGTCACAAAGGGGCGTGATTCCGTCCTTATACACTGTCATGCAGGATGCGACATTGATAATGTGCTATCGGCGGCAGGATTGAAAAAGTCAGATTTATTCTATCAGGAAAAGCGGACTGGCAGCAGTTGGCAAGCCTATATTGAGAGCCGGGAGAAAAAGCGGATTGAAGCGGTTTATAACTACGTTTCCAGTAACGGCGGCTATCTTTTTACCAAAGTGCGGATGCAAGGAAAGAAAATGATATATGGCACGTTGGCAAATGAGCGGTTCACTTACGGATTGGGAGGGCGCACACGGAAAGAGTTATGCGCTGTCTATGCGCCTGACGGCGTACAAGCCATAAATAAGGCAGTTTCAGAGGGCAAGCCTATATTTATTCCGGAGGGCGAAAAAGACGCTGATACACTGGCAAAACAAGGCTATACGGCGTTTTCCTATGGGGGCGTGAATGATTGGTCGGCAGATATGGCGCAGCTTTGCAAAGGGGCGGTTGTATATGTACTGGCCGACAATGACGAACCGGGGCGGCGAGTGGCGAACATTATTCAGAGTGATCTGCAGGGCATAGCGAAAAGCGCAAAGATAATTGTTCCAGTGCCGGATATTCCCAAAGCTGATATATCAGATTACTTTATGGCCGGACATAGTAAGGCAGAGTTTGAAAGCCTTTTGCAGCAGGACGGAGCCGTTACAGAAAAAAGTTATGGATATGCTGCTGATGGTATTGGTGACGGTGGTTTTGTCACTTCTGTCGGTTTTGTCGGTGGGAATGAGATACCGTATTCAGACGGGTTTGAGGATATTGAGGGTTTTGGGGAAAATGCTGTTGATAAACTCCCGGTTTTTAACCTTGACCTGCTGCCATGCAAAGTAAGGGGATTTTCAAAAGCGTTATGTGAGAGCCTGCAAGTAAGCCCTGGAATGGTTGCCCCTGCGGTTGTGTCAGTATCATCACTTGGAATACAGAAGAAATATGCCGTGCGTCCTCTGCCGGGATGGGATGAACCGCCTAACCTTTACATTGCCATAGTCCAGGAGCCGTCAGAGAGGAAAAGCCCGACAATGAAAGAAGTCTTAGTTCCTGTTTACGAGTATGAAACAGAGGAAAATGAAAGGCTTGCTCCGGTCAGGCTTGCCGTGGATGATGTGACTATGGAAGTGCTTGGAAAGCTGTTGGAGCAGAACAAAGAGCGTATAGGGATAATGTCAACAGAGGGCGGCATATTCAATATCCTTGCCGGGCGATACAGTGACAAGACGGTTATTGATATTGTTTTGAAAGCATATTCCGGGGACAGGTTTTCACAGGACAGGCTTGGCAGGAAAGGGCAGACGCTTAACAATCCCTTAATAACAATGCTTCTTTATGTGCAGCCAATCATAATCAAGGAAGTCATGGAGAACAGTGAGTTTGTGGGGCGTGGATTGAACGCAAGGTTCTTATACAGCATACCGCCGTCCACTATAGGAAAGAGAAGATATAGGGTGATGGAGATTCCTGAAGCTGACAGGGCAGAATATGTTGATACTGTAAAGCGGCTTTTGGCGATACCAGTGCCAGAGAATCCGAAAGCAGTGGAACTGGATGGGGATGCAGATAAGATTGCAGAATCTTACTTTTATGAGATTGAAAAAGAGATGGAGGATGCTTCGCCAGAGTTTAGGGCATGGCTTGGGAAATTGCACGGTACTACAATGCGGATAGCACTTTCTTTACACTGTCTGGAATACATTGAAGAATCTGGGGAACACAAGATAAGCGGCGGAACTATGGGGAACGCTATTCAGATTGGCAGATACTTTAAAGCACACGCAGAAGCGGCTTATAACATTATGGGGTTGATGGATTCGCCGGAGGTAAGGGATGCAAAATACCTGATGAAACGTATTGATTCTACTGGATTGATGGAAATAAAGCTTAGAGATTTGCAAAGAATGTGTATGAACAGGAACGGGATGGAAACAAGAGAAGGTATGATTCCCGGATTAGTATGTTTGATTGAACATGGTTATGTGCGAGTACAGAAAGGGTGGACAACTGACAAAAGTGACAAAAGTGACAAAAAGAGGGGCAGACCATCAGAAATTATCTATATCAATCCAGAGTATATCAGACAAAAGGAGCAGAAATGAAGTGGGAAAAGATAGAGTATCCGTGGAAAGGTATAAATATACCTGACAGCGAGATTGATTCACGCATGAAATTATTTGATGATTTTGTAACGCATTTTGGTTTTGACCGCATGGCAAGGGCTGAAAGTGTCGGCAGCTATGAGCGTTTGCTTTATGGCAGGCACAGCTATAACAATGTGGCAAATAGCTGTTATTATCCGCATGGATGGAAGGAGCCGGAGAACGTGCCGGAGCATGACCACGGTTTACTGTTTAAGAAATCCGGCACAAGCCAGATAGTGTATGTGAATCAGCCATACAGTTTTGACAGAACGAAGCTTGAAGAATGGTGCAATGAGCGGAGTTTGATTTATGTCATTTGTGATAAGAAATACAGCTTTTACTATCCTGATAATACGGAGATGGTGCTTGTAATGTCGAATGATACATACATTGAGTATTTTGACTTGCCGGATTGGCCGTTACGGTGAGATTCGTTGGCGCGAAAATGATTGTTGGAGGAAATGAAACAATGGAGTATAGCAATGCACAGTTGTTAGATATGCTTCTGGAATTGGATACAGAAGAAATTGTAAAAGTTGATGAAGAATTTAAGGCAGAACACCCGGACTGTCCTACCCTTTCATTCATTTGCCACATGGCATTAGGAATGAAGCTGAAAAAGGATGATACAAATAGGGGTGATTTGGTTGCGCTTATTCAGAAAGCAAAGGCTGAAAAGAAAGGTTCTCTTGAATGATTATGTTGTACCCTGCTGCCAAACTGCCATTTTGCAATTTTGTCCGGCGTGTCAGGAGATTGTGTTGTAAAGGTGTACATAGAGAATATCAAAAGTTGCAAAGAATTACATGATTGGTCTTTCGACAAAGAACAGCTTTCTCTGCTTACGGATACTTTTGGTGAAGAAAATGTAAGGTATCAGGAGAGAGAAATCAAAACGGAGATTAAATGGAGCAGGCCAACAAAAGTGCCTAAAATCAAGCAGCTTCTCCCTTGTATGCATGATATGTATGCAGTAATGCAGGATGATGAGGGATATAGCTATAAGTGCAAGGTGCTTATGTATGCGCTATGTGATGATGGGGAGATTTATCCACTATATTTTGACCATGAACTTGGAATTTCCCCATTAGATGAAGCTGTCTATAATGTGTGCGCATACGAATTAGAGGGCGGCGAGATTTATTCGCCGGAGGGAGGAAAGCCGGATGAACAGAGATAAAGCTATCAGTTTGACGGATGCGCCGGGGCTGCCTGCTGCCAGTATGGCATTTTATGACCGATACCGGGAGCGGATCACTGGCATTGAAAGTGTGGAGCAGAGGAACAATATTCTTTCTGAAATGCAGCAGGATTTTGAAACAGAGGTAAGGCAGGAGCCGCAGGACCGGGATAAGCTGTCGGAGGTTTACCAGTTGCTAAAGCGGAAATGTTGGGAGGTTGGCTTATTTGGTAACGGATGAAGAATTGAAAAAAGTCTATGGAATGTTTACGGACGCATGGAAATTTTACAAGAAATATGCGGATGTGCAGCAGTCGGATGAATATTGGGAATCCGTGCTTGATGAATCCAGGCAGATAGCAAAGAAGTATGATAATGCGAAACTGGCGATTGCTTTATTACTGGCGGCTATTGATGAACTGGAAAGGAAAAGCAAGGAAATGCCACAAAATGCAACATAAAAAGAGCCTGCCTAAGCAAGCCCCCGAACCTGATTAAATTATAAAAGGAGTGGCTTGCTATGTCAAAGGGTAAACGCAAGAATGGTACAAACACAATGCAACGCCGGAGTTATGCGGAGTACGGCATTGGGCGGCAGCGGCTTGAAGAATTACAAAGCGGATGCAGAACCGGGATATATCCCCCTGAAATCCTGAAAGCGGCCTGCAAGGGGCTTGAAGCTATTTCGCCGTGGATTCTGCTATCTGTCAGACAGGGCAAGTCTTTTGACACTCTGGCGGTGCGGTGGGAACTGGGGGAGATAGGAAAGCCGCCATTTTGCAGGACTGATTTTTATTCTTGCAGGCGGCGGTTTTTCGCTAATCTGGATAAGGAACTGAAAGAAAGGGGCGCATAGCGTGAAGCAATATAAATTTTCCGTGGAGGAAATAAAGAAGCTGACAAAGAGCATGGTTATTTTAGTTGACAGCCGGGAAAAGAAAAATACTCACATACTGGACTATTTCAGGAAACAGAAGATTTCTTTCCAAATTGAAAAACTGGAATACGGCGATTATTCGTTTATGATTCCGGCAGCGGCAGCAGGCGAGGACATATTTTTTCACCGGGATTGCGTGGTGGAGCGCAAGGCATCCCTGGAGGAATTGTCGGGGAATCTGACCGGGGAAAGGGAACGGTTTGAAAAAGAGTTCCTGAAAGCCGGGAATGACGGGTGCAAGGTGTATCTGATGATTGAAGCCCCCGGCGGCTACTCTGACATTATCGGGCATAAATACCGCACAGAGTTCATGCCTGCTGCCTATATGGCATCTTTAAAGACCTTTGAACACAGATTTGACGCAAACATACAATTCATTTCCCCGGAATATGCCGGCTATTACATAGTTTCCACTTTCCAGTATTACGCAAGGGAGATTTTAAAATAGCCAGTGGCAGCAGGCGCACATGAAAAGAGGGTGCATCTATTCAGCGGCAGGGGTACCCCATAATTTGGGGGAGGGGTGCCGGGAATTTCCGGCAGGGTGTTTGTGATTACTGGCAGGGGATATGTGGTTATTGTGTAACGTGGCGCAGTAACTACGGAAAGGAAATATTATGTTTTGTGTTATTCAGGAAGTAGCAACAAAGACGGTTCCGGCAGGAGAGCCAAAGGGGATAGAGGTATATGAATCACGGTGGACGGCTGACGGTAAAGAGTGCTGCAGCTATGAATACCGTAACAGCGCAGAGCGGTTTGAACGCCCTATCAGGAAATCATACCGCATAAGCATACATGAGAGTTACCGGGAGAATGGGAAAGTCAAGAAGAAACAGACCGTAATTTGTACGATTGGATATTATGAGGTTGTGGACTGGGGCGACTGGCCGGGGGATTTTGTTGTTGGTGGGCTGGCATCAAAAGCGGATGCGCTTGGACTGGAAGAAAGCGAACTGGCAGACCTGATTTATACAAAGTGGCAGGCTATTGTTGACCGCATTTGGGAGGAATACAAACGGACGGAGGAATATGCTGCAAGGCAGGAGAACTGTCGCATAATCAGGGAGCATAACGAGAGGGTAAATGAGTTCACGGAGAAATACGGCGTTACCCGGAGCGAGTACAACCGCTGCTATGATGTGTTCGGCAAATTGCGCAATCCTGAATACCTGAAAAAGATTAAGGCAGATTTTAAAGCGAAAAAGGAATATGAGCGCAGGAGCCGGGAGCAAAGCCGTAGTTATTATGAAAACTTCTATGGTAACTACGGGGGATATAACAGCGGTAGTTATTGCGGCACTGCTGCCAGTAACTACAATGAAGCTGACAAGGCCATGTTAAAAAAGTTCTATCGAACATTATCAAAGGCATTTCACCCGGACAGTAACCCGGACAAGGACACAAGCGGGGAAATGAAGATGCTGAACCGCCTGAAAAGTGACTGGGGAGTATAGGTTTTTGTAACGGTTTTTCTCTGATTTATCCCCATTATTCACAGATTTATCACGGTTTTTCCCGGATAAATAAAAAAATGGAATGTTGGACAATGTTGGAATTTTAGAGGATATAGGGAATTTGTAAACACTATATATGCGCATGGTGGATAGTTGCAATTAGTGGCATTTCCCCGGATGTGGGGAATTATGTTACACGGCTATATATAGGCACAGGGCAGCAGTTTTTCCGTACTTTTTCAGAAAAGGCAGCAGAGGGGAAAATACATAAAATGCGAAAAAGTGCGCACAAAAAAGAGGTTTATTCGCTGAATGTTGCGAAAAGTGGAACAAAAAAGAATTTTGCAACACGATAATGCGCATGAGGAAAATTCGAGCAAAAAAAAGAGTTTCTTTACACGATACATGTGCGAGAGGAAAAGCGCAAAAATGCACAGAAATGCACACCAAAAAAAGAAATTAATGACACAGTATAGGAGCAAGGGGAAAAGCCTTGATTTTCCGGGCAAAGCTGAATTAGTGGACACGATACGCGCGCAGGAGAAAAGTTACAAAAAGTTACACAAAAAAAGAACGTGCATCAAGACATATCGGACACCCTAAAAAGCAGATTACTAAAAAATACTAATATCCGGGGCTTATACTAGATTTTACTGGAAATTGCTAATTATTGATAATGCCCATTCTCCATATAGGGCGAGTGGCGGAGCAGATCGGCAGGACACCGGGGCAAGCTACAGCAGTATCTTTCATTTTCTTAGTCCTTAAAAGATATTGCAGATTCCGCAGCTCCTAAAGAGTATTCGGAGATTTCGGAGTCCATAAAAGGCGTTTAGAGATTTTATAGCCCCTAAAAGCGTGTGCGCGAGAAGCACACCTTAAAAGGGCGGCGCACAATCGGCAGTTCCGGCAGCCATAAAAAAGCAATACTGACATTTCTGACACCCTAAAAGGGGCGGCATGGTAACATTTCTCACACCCTAAAAGAACGCATCCGGCAGCAGGATTGTATATTGTCAGATATGACAGCCCCAAAAGGCAGCAGGCAGAACCTAACAAAACCTAATATTTCCTGGGGTGTGGAACTTGTGAAAACCTGTTATTTCCCGGTACATAGAACCTGACAAAATCTGAACATTTACCCCTAAATATCCCTAAAGAATATGCTTTATAGTCCTGCCGCTCTCTGCAAAACTTAGTATTTCCGGGAATTATGCGCCTGCTGCCATATAGAGTTTTACGGTGTAAAGCGTACAAAACAGTACACAAAAAAGAGAACGGTTATTGTAACGGCACTATGCCGGGAAAGGATAGACGCAGTATGAGATTGAACGGTAAAAGAATTGTGGAAGTCATGGAGGAAAAGAGCCTGACAGAAGAAACGGTATGCAGCAGGACGGGGCTTTATCAGAAGTCTTTCCAGTGGATTGTAAAAGAGGGCTTTGCATCCGAGGACGCAGCGGAACGGATAGCGGATGCAGTCGGCTTGACAGTGGGGGAAATCCTGCTGCCGGAAATCACTGGCAATGTGGAGAATGTGATTGAGTTTGTAAAGGACAGCGAGAGGGCGGCGGTTACTTTCTGCCAGGGGCGGTATAAGAGCCGCATAAAGAAACTGGCAGCAGAACGCCCGGAGGAATGTCAGATAGTAGCGGAGAATCAGGACGGCAGCTTGTGCGCCCATATCCCAGTTGCATGGATAAAGATAAACCCTACAAAACAGCTTTCAGAGGAACAGCGCAGAGAAATAGCGGAGAGATTCAAGCGGAGATAGTTTCAAATGCCTTGTAGTAGGGCTTGCAGAGTGGCAAATTCGGCTTGAAATAGCGCAAGGGCAGAAATATAAGGGTAGGGGGATAAAGGGCGAAAATAGGCTTTAAAAACGTGAATAGACAGAGAAAACCGCCCTTGTACTTTTGGCGAGTGTCGGGGCGGTGTTCTTATCAGGTAAAGCATATTCTGTTTTGGGCTGCTGCCAGTCATAGCGATTGTACTTTTGTCAATAAGGCATCTTGCAATACTTTTGAAAAGTTGATGCTTTTTTCCTCACAAAGAGTATTCAGCCACATGGGGATGCTTAAAGTCTTTTTTACTGCCTTGTCGCTGTGCTGCCTTGCGTATTCGGTCATATCCACCAGTACCATATTGACGAAAGCGCTTTCTGCAGCGGATTCCATTTCAAAATCTTTCAGGATGGCAGCAGGATTGATTTCGCCTAATGAACTGGGAGCCGGGAGAGGATCGCCGTCACGTAAGGCAGTAAACAGATGCAGGCCGCAGGCATCTTGAGCCATGCGCATAGCGTCTGCCACATTATCCCCAAAAGTTGCGAGGTTTCCCAAATCGGGAAAAATGACTGATATTTTGCCCTCTTCCTCATAGAAAACAGCCGGGTATACATAATTCATAAATCATTGCTCCTTTCCGTGTAATCTATACTGTTTGCATGGGGCAGGGGCTTGTTACAGCCCCGCCTGCTTGCGTATGGATTTAACAATACTTTTCGGGATGTCACCGGGATGATTCGGGACGCTTACTTTTCCGGGCTTTGTTGGGTGTTTGTATTGGTAATGTGAGCCGCTTATGTCTGACACGTACCATCCATCATCCTTTAGCATCCGGTCGGCTTCTCTGAATCTCATGTATGTTTCCTCCTTACAATTATATAATAACACGTATTTTACGTATTGTCAAGAGAAAAACATAAAAAATATACGTATTTTACGTAGATATTATATGCAGATACCGGGAAAGTATGCAGACTGGCAGCAGGACATAAAAGCATCCCCACAAATGGGGGAAAGCGTAAAAGTGTGCTGTCCTGCTGCCGTCTTGCTTTTTATCAGACGTTACCAAAACACAGAACCGCCCGGCCAGTACCCGGAATTTTCCTGGAGCAGATTTGAAACCGGACAGACATAACCCCGATTTTCCGGGGAATATAGCTTTCCTCTTTTGGAATGAGCAAAGGGGGGATCTGATTAGCTCCCACCCTGAAATTACTGGATAGCCCCCGGCGGTAATTCCCCGATTTGAAATCGGTAAACTGAATAACGATTCGTTCCCTACCTTTCAGAATCCCTATACACACGCTCCACAAGTCCCTATTTTCTCTTGTAACGGCATAGACAGTATTCTTATCAGGCAAGGCAATACAAGCCCGATATGGGGCAAATAGAGCCTTGCTAGAGTGCTTCTGAATGGCGGCGGTCACAACCTTTTGGTTGCTAGTGTGTTTCATTCCTCCCGGATGAAGAATGGAGCGGAAAATTCCGCTGTACAGATTTTCGCCTATATGGCGAATACTGGCGGTGAACGATTTTCACCGTACCAGTCAACCACAACCATTTGCCAGTGGTTAAGCCTATTTTGGATTTACCGGGGATAGGTGAAGGACATTTGGCTTTTACCTCTGCCAGTAAAGGAAATTACCTGTACCCCTGCCCCATAATTACCAGCACCCCCACTTGTACCAGCTTGTCGGCATATTCTTTGTGTGGTTACTGCTGATAGTTTCATAATAACTACACTGACGGACATTTCTGTTGCCTGATAAATAGGTATTGGGGGTTTTGAGGGTTTTGAGGAATGAGGGGCAATATAAATTTCACTTTTCCCTGATAGGTATTTTGTCACTTTTGTCACTATTGTCATTAGTCATGGGGTATAAAAATGCAATTCTACCTATCAGGAGCAGAGAACAGCTATTCCTTGTTTTGATTATCCGGCACATATTCCATTAAATCCCCCGGCTGACAGTCAAGAACTTCACAAAGCCGGGATATGGTTTTACTGTCAAGCCCACCAGTTCCATTTTTCAGGGCTGTCAATGTGCCTTGACCTATCAGTTTTTCTTTGCGAATTTTATAGGTTGTCCATCCTTTTTCTTCTAATAGCCGGAATAGTTTTTGATAGCTGATAGCCATATTGTAACGCTCCTCGTATAATAAGTTTGTAAGCAAGAAAAACAGCTTACAGGCTTATTCTTTTTTTGTTAGACAGAAGGGTAA